>CAZXBG010000074.1:0-19808 GCA_964638865.1 uncultured Chitinophagales bacterium
ATCCAATGGTTTGAATCAAAAACGATAGATATAAAAGGAATTTTGTTTTCATGATAATTGATACCAAAATTAAAATATTTGGTTTAAATCTTCGGCATTTCAACCATTAAAAAAAAATTATTCATTACTTTGACCCTTCAACGAAGTATTTAACAGCTGAACTTTAATACAAAAAAATAGTTTTCATGGTTTACCATAAAAAAATTAACATGCATAAAATATGACATACGTTGTTATAGTTACATATGGTGATAGGAGACTTTATTTAGAAAAGGTATTAAATTATTTTACTGGATATAATTCGCTCCAAATAGTTATTGTTAATAATAATTCCGATTATTCTGTGGACGACCTAAATTTGGGATTGAAAAATTCTAATGTTTTTATTATTAATTCAGCCGAGAACAAAGGCTCTGCATGGGGGTATAAAACTGGAATTCAGCATGCAAGCAAACATGAAAATTGCGATACGATTTGGTTGTTGGACGACGACAACCTCCCGGAAAATGGGACGTACGAAAAATTAAACCAGGAATTTTATCTTAAACAACAACAATTTCCCAAAAATAATTTTGCTTTAATGGCTTTGCGTGCAGATCGTAAATATTTAACAAATGTAGCTTCCGGTGAACCGGTAAAATGGAATTTCCCTCAACCAAATGCTTTTTTAGGATTTCATATTTTTAATTTGCATTTCCTTATTTTAAGGAAATTTGCAGGAATTAAGCCTGAGAATAATTCTCAGACAATAAATATTCCATGCGCACCATACGGAGGTTTGTTTTTTCATAAGGACCTTGTTAACCAAATTGGATTGCCGGATGAAAGATTTTTTGTTTATGCAGATGATTTTGAATTCACCTATCGTATTAATGAAGCGCGAGGCGCAATTTTTTTAGTGAAGGATGCAATTGTAATTGACCTTGAAAAAACTTGGCAGATTAAAAAATACAAAAAATTATTTCATTCAAACGCAATTGAATCTGAGACGAACAAGGTATATTATGCGACAAGGAATTTCGTCTATTTTCAAAATAAGCATCTTATTAGAAATAAATTTATTTTTAATTTAAACAGAATTGTTTATTGCAACTACCTATCTTTGTTGTCTTTAATTAAGGGAAAGCGATCAAATTACAAACGATTTATCATAGCAGTTGAGGACGGATTGAACGATAGGTTTAATAATAAGAATTATCCAATATAAGAAATGAATCCACTAATTAAATATCTTCGAAAATCATACCGATATACCTATAAGTCATTCTTCTCTAAATACGATGTTATTATCGAGAGGGAAGTTCGTGGTATGAATAATTTATTGGATGTTGGCTGTGGTGCAAATTCTCCTGTTCAGACCTTTAATAGAAATTTGTATTGTGTTGGAGTTGATGCATTTGAACCAAGTATTGAAAAAAGTAAATTAAAAAAGATCCATAATGAATATTTAAAATTAGATGTTCTTAAGGTTGGAAACGAGTTTGGAGATAAAAGCTTTGATATAGTAGTAGCACTTGACCTAATTGAGCATTTGGAAAAAAATGATGGACTTCTCCTATTAGATATGATGGAAAAAATTGCTTCAAAAAAAGTTATTATTTATACTCCAAATGGATTTTTACCTCAGGGTGATAGGGAAAGCAATCCTTGGCAAGTACACCTTTCCGGATGGACTGTGGAGGAATTCGAAAAGCGTGGATATGATGTGATTGGTGTAAACGGAATTAAATCCTTAAGAGGTGAATTTGCAAAAGTCAAAAATAAACCTGCATTTTTCTGGAATCTCATTTCCGATATTTCCGAGTTATTTGTGAAAACCAAACCAGAAAAAGCATTTCAATTATTAGCCATTAAAAAAATTAAGTAATGTCGTTTAAATCTGAACTATTAAAATTTAGAAGTGTCATTTATCGCAGACTTTATATGAGTAAAAAAAGCGAAAAGGACATAACTGATAAATTTCATGCGCTTTTTTATGATTCCTTTCTTTTTGATAAAACTTGGAGCGAATCTACATGGTTTGGAACTCACATTAAAAAGTGCCCTTTTGATACCTGGATGTACCAAGAAATTTTGTACGAAATCAAACCTGACCTCATAATTGAATGTGGCACCTTTAAGGGAGGAAGCGCATATTTTCTGGCTACTTTGTGTGATGTGATTAATAAAGGAAAAATTATTACAATTGATATTGAAAATCACCCAAATAAACCGGTACATAATAGAATTACATATATAACAGGGTCTACACTAGATGAAAAAATTCTTAAACAATTAGTGCCTGAAGTGAACAACGCCAAAACAGTGCTTGTTATTCTTGACGACGATCATACCAGTGATCATGTATTTAAAGAAATGGAAATTTATTCCAAATTTGTTACAAAAAATAGTTACTTGCTTGTGGAAGATTCAAATATTAATGGTCATCCGGTTTATCCTGAATTCGGCCCCGGTCCGTATGAAGCAATTGAAAAATTTATGAAATCAAATAATGATTTTATAATTGACAAATCAAAGGAAAAATTTTATGTAACCTTTAATCCAAATGGGTATTTAAAAAAAATTCATTAGTTCTTTACAAATGTAGTAACTATTTGTTTACCCGTTCCATAATTTGTAATTCTTAATTCGTATAATCCAGTATTTAAATTATTAACCATAATAGGTGTTTCGCCGAATAAATATTTAGTTTCGGAGTAGATTAGTTGTCCATTTATATTAAAAATCGCTATTATACAATTGCCATTAAAAGGTGAAATCTCAATATTCAACACCTCATCCACAGGATTCGGATATATTACCAATTCATTTTGCATTCCTACCTCCCAAACCCCATCCTGTATCATTTTACATTCAATATTTTCCACACAATCCATAATGATAAGATTATCCATGGAGCCATTCAGGCTTTGATTTTCGGCGTAACATCCGGAAATGCAATCAATTTCTTGCCCAATTTCTAATAGGGAAACTTCAATTGGGTCTTCTGGTAAAACAAGATAATCAGGAAGGTATACGCCATCAAGAATAGTTGAAAGAGTATCATTTTCCCATAAAAAGGAAACACAATACCATTGACCTTCATTTATTACAGCGGGAATTATTCCTCCCACATTATGAATGGCAAATTCGAAAGCATTGGAAGATTTTTCATAACTCAATGCAAATTCATGTTCAACACCCGACTTCGTTCCGGCAATAAAAGTATTTGTAGGTGCAGAACCAGATGTATTAAATGCATTTAATTTGAAATTAAAGGAAATTGTAAATTCTGTTAATCCATTCAAAGCGGAAACTGGAATCTCAATAAAATCATCATCATTATATCCAATTTCCAGGTAACCGGGATCAACATTGGCATCACCGTTTACAATACCGTGATTTTCGTTACCTGAATAATCATTTACGTTTGTATCAAATGGATATAATAAGATGGTATCACATGGCGCAAAATAGGGCTGACAATTTGCGTCCGTTAATACACATGGATAAATACTGAAATTATCCACGTCGCCATTTAAACATTGATTGGTTGCAAAACATCCTCCCACACAATCCAATTCCTGTCCAATTTCCAAAAACTCAATTTCCAAAAGATCGTCGGACATGGTGTTACTTTCTACAAAAACGCCGTCAACATAAACAGTTACAATGCTTCCGTCGCGTACCATCTGCAAACAATACCATACATTATTTGTTAAAGCAATTTCAAATACTGCACCACTCCCTTTTAACGCAACTATTATAGCCTCACTGGCTTCTTCATAAGAAATTGCAAATTCACCTTCTTCAAAACTACTTGATCCTGCAATAATGGTATTAGTAGGAGATGACCCTGTAACATTTAAATCGGTTAATCTAAAATCAAATTCTACGGTAAAATCTCCCATACTGTCTAAAACTTCAGAGGGTAACTCAAGATAGGCATCGTCATTGTAATCGATATGCAAATATCCGGCAACGAGGTGAGCGCCCCCAACAAGCGTTGGGTCATATCCATTCCCCGAGTTGTCTTCAATTTCCCAGGTAATAGGGTATGAAACAGTAGGTAAACACGGTTGGGCCTGAAGAAATATTGTAGTAATAAATCCGCTTAGCAGGAGGAATATTTTCATAGTGTAAATTTAGGATTTTCAAGGTTAAATTTACACAAATATTGGGTTCTTAATCCAATTTCATACACTTTGACGTTAAATTTTGGCCATCTGAAAACAGGCGGACAATAAATAATCCTGATGATAATTCGTTTATATCCAATGTGATTATTCTTTCACCGGCGATATTTTTTTCAATTACCGTTTTTCCTGTGTAATCGGAAATGATGATAATACCTGCCTGCATGTTTTCCGGTATTTCAACGGTGATATAATCTCCGGCAGGATTTGGGTAAATAATAATACCTTCTTTATTAATTTCTGTTTCAGTATGTGCTTCATCCTTCCCTAAAACATTTATATTTAAACTGCAGTCCGTTTTTGGGGCATCCCACACCTGAAAATTATCAATATGCGCCCATGCACTTTGGTTCGCAACAAAACATCCTCCAACACAATCGTCTTCCTGACCAATTACAAAAGAGGTTATATCTATTGTAGTTGCAAGTGTTTGTGCTCCAAGCGAAATTCCATTTTTATATAAAGTAATAGTTGATCCCTCTTTTACAATTGAAATACAATACCATTTCTTAATTTCAATGGCTGCATCTGTCCAGTTTAACGTTGTTCCGTTAAAAGCTAATCGCCACGCATTCATATTTTTTTCATAAGAAAATCCAAAACATTGAACACAACCTGATTTTGACCCGCTAAAAATATGATTTGTTGGCGAAGCTCCAGTTGCATGTAAGACCTGTGAATTCAATTTTAAAGTTCAAGGAAAAATCGGTAAGGCCATCTATAGCGCCTGATGGAACTGTTAAATAGTTGGAGTTATTGTTTCCAATTTTAAGTGCAAAGGTAGAATTTGTTCCCGGAGCCAGTGTTCCGTTATTTCCGTTCCCGCTCAAGTCAGTGGCATCACCGGAAAAGGAATATTGTACAGAAGCTGTTTGTGCCTGTAAGGTAAAAGAAAGACAAATAAAAACAATAAGTGTCAGGTAGTTTTTCATAAGTATAATTGTGTGGTTTTCAAAAATAGGTCAATCAATCCACTTTCACAAACTTCTTCACCCAATTACTATTTTCATCACGAACAATAACTATATACATGCCCGGAGTTAGGTTTTGAATATTTAATGTTGTAAGCTCGCTTTCCATTTTTTGAGTTAAAATTTCTTTTCCTGTAAAATCAAATATCGAAAGAGTAGAAGATTTTGTTATAAGAGGTATTTGAATTGTTATATAACTTCCGGCAGGATTCGGATAAATATTTAATTCCGATGCATTATTTGTATTTTCTACACCTACAAAGTCACATTTATCCGTTACAAATTCCGTAGCACCTTCCTCTTTATAACGCTGCATATATTCCTGATAATAAATATTTACCGTTGTGGAATCATGTACAACAATCGAATTTTCATCATTACGCGAATTGGCACTAGAACTCCAGTTGTGTGAACCTGTCCATACAAGAGGATCCGATTGCGAACAATTTGCATCTACAATTAAATATTTATGATGCAATAAATTTGAACTCGAATAATTAAAGAAACGATCGCCGAGGGCATCTTCCAAAACATTTACTGCAGTAGAATCACTTGCATCTGTTTGATCCCAGATTCCGGAAGCAAAAACGCCGCGATCATAAACTGCATCTTCAATCGCATAACTAATGCTAAAACGCGTGAGCGAAAAAACGGCAAAATGCATATCAAAATCAGCAGTGTTTATTTTTTCAATTAAACGTGTTTCAGGTTCATCGCTCGGAGAAAAATAAAGTTCCACTCTATTTCCTCCAATAATAAATTCATGCGGAGTATTATTTGTTTTGTCGGGACCGAAACTGCCGGCAAACATTTCATCAAATTCTGCTTTGTATGCTTTTGATAAACTTTGATCTTGAATTGCAATAATATTCTGTTTATCCACTTTTATCTGATCATCGGTAAAATTTAAAGAGCCTGTAATTACCCAGGGTTCGTCCGGATCAGTGGAAACTGCATCTATATTAATGAATTTATTGTGCATAATTCCGTAAAATGCACCATCGGCATTTGTTGAACCATCAGGTGGCGATTTTTTCTTTTTTCCAACTCCAATTACAATCGAATTATAATTAAAATCATCTACACCACTATCACAAATTACACGAACATCCACCCCTCTGGCATAGGCATCATTAATTGCTGTAATGATATTATTGATATTATCAATATTATAAATACAAATATCAACGGAATACAAAGCGTGATCAAGAATGTCAATGATGGTATCATCCATACTCCCATTTACAAAAATCGCATTTGTTCCAGTAGAAACACTATTATCAACCGTGTTATTAAACCATATTTTAATTTCTCCTGTGGAATTAGATGCTGTTGCCATTGCAGCTATTGCAGAATATGAAGTATCATTAGTTACACTTACACTGGCAGCTTTAACATAATAAATTGTTCCCGCAGTTAATCCTGTAAGATTTAATGCATGCGAGGTGCTCATTGCTGCATCATTTGCAACTGATCCTAAAGATGTTGTTAGTCCATAATAAATAATTGTATTTCCATCATTCACAGTATTAAAATTTACTGTAAAAGAACTTGTGGTAATGGCAGTTTGGGTAAGCGTACTGGAAATAACCGGAGGATTTCCGCCAGTTGAAATATCGGATAGGTCGCGGGGTAATAATTGATAACCACCGGTTCCTCCCGGAGCAAACTGACTCATTATTCCGGTAATACTTACTTCTTCAACAGGAATTGGCGTTCCGTCGATATTTGTTGTAGTAACTACACGCACCTCAGATGTTCCTGCAGCATCCGTTATATCATAATTAGTTCCTGAGCCGGCGGTAGAAAAGGTGCCTAAATCTGTAAATAATGCTGCATTCACGCGAACAAGTTTTGCTTCATAACCCTCTACATAACCTGAAATACAGGTCACATCGGTGGGCGAAGGCAAAGGGTTGCCTGAATTCAAAATTGTAACAGAAGTGGCGGTTGATATTTCCAAAAGGCCATTGTAATTGAATAAAGGACCTGTAACCTGAATAGAATCTCCCCGCAAAACAACATCTAAAATAGTTGGAGCATAGGCCGCAATATTTCCGGTATTGTCCTGAAGATACCGTATGTCTCCTAACTCAGAACCGTTAAGAACAATGCCTTTCACTGTAACCACTGTGCCGGCCGGCAAAACACGGGCTTCAGCAATGGTAATCTGAGCGAATGAAATTTGGTTGATGCAAACAAGCATCACGGCAACGAGTAATATTTTTTTCATAAGATTTTAAAAGTCAGCAAAGATACTTTTTTATGTACTTGAGCAGTGTTCAGGTAAGGTTAATTTCTTATTAAAAGATGATTTGATAAATCCATGATCATATTTTTTTAAATAAAACCGGTTTTGAGGGAGCAGCGTCCATTTCAAAGGAAGCAATCTGCAGGTTCAACAGATAAATACCATCAGCAACAGAATCGGGAACGTAGATCAATTCAGTTATGGTAGCATCACTCCGGGGTGATTCAGGGTAGTTCCAAAAGGCATGGTGTGCAGCCAGTTTGCCGCCATCTTGCTCTCTGTCAATGGAAGGCAGGTCTATTAATAAATGTTTTATTCCCAAATTACACAGGAATCGGGCGGCTTCCACATCTAAATACGGTGGATTTGTTTTGTTGTAATCCCTTAACATTTTATCCTCAGAATTTGGAATTGTTCTTATTATGATGGCCTCCATTTCATTCTTTAATAGTGCTTCAAGGTGTTTTTTAAGTATAATTTGATCACCGTTATCGGTAAGTTGCGGCTCAATGGTGAGCAGCTGTGCCAATAGGTGAAATTGGGTGAGGGTGGAATTTATAGTTAGCTCAGTATCAGCAATATGTGCATAACATTCCGTATGTGTTCCATTTCCATGTGGATTCAGAAAAACATTTTTATAATTCAAAAACCCACCTTTTTTAATATCACCAATAAAATCTCCTGCTTCAAATGCCTTTGTGCTGAATGGGGGAGCAAAATAACAATTCAATTGTTTCCCTTCATGCAAGGAAATAGAAATGTCTATTGGCTGATGAAGATCGAAAATATGCTCTTTATAATGAACTAACATAGGTAAACGGATTTAAAATCGAAATATAAGCCCCTTTTGTTTGTTTTGAAAATTCTTACTTTTGCTATTATGAAAATAGCGGCCATGAAAACAAGTTACTTATTTTTATTAGGATTGGGGTTTATTCTGAGTTCCTGTGTAAAAGATGAGGAGGGATTTAGCGAATTTGTGCAAAATTATATTGATAGTATAACTTTCCAGGATACTGTTTCTGTTGATCTTGATGTACCCTGCACCACCCCGCAGGATATGATTTTTTATTACACCTACGACCACAGTTTCACTGATTTTGAATGTAATGATTTTGGAGATGATGGTTATGAGGTAATAGCTTTTGATGAAGATGATGATATTTATTTATATCTTACTTTTAAAAACAGACCCGTTCCCGGAAAATATGCGACGGATTATTTTTATGGAAATCCCCCATCCACAGATTCCGAGGTGGTTATGGAGTACTTTACTCCATCCGAAGACTTTCTAACGCTTGACGATGATACAATTTATGTAGAAAAAATATCCGGAGGGGCTTTAGTTTTTTCATTTTGTGATGTTCAGATCGATGCCGGCTGGGGAGGATATTATGCAAGCGGTAATTTTGAAGTTAATCTTAAAGATTACGAATAACAATATACCAGGTATTTCGGAAATTATTAATAAATGCCATTTCAATTTTGGATTTCAATAAATGCTTAAACCTACATAAACCATCACCTACCGATAATGGAGTGATCGTGAATTTATTTATAGGTGTCGAAACCTATGAAGGTAATCACCGTGATCTTGTGTACGTTGAAAAAATGGCTGGATGTAGGTATGTAATTACTATTTGTGAACTTCGACTATTATGAGATTTTGACGAAATTGTTTGTGAAACCGGTTTTTGAACCGGTATTTCCCCGTGTAACTAAATGATGGACTACACAACACCTTTCTTTTATATTAAGTAGTTTTGCACTGTTATGCAAAAAGGATCCGTTGCATTTTATACATTGGGCTGCAAGCTGAATTATTCGGAAACCTCCACTCTTGGGCGAATGATATTGGAGGAGGGTTATGTAATTAAACCTTTTCATCAACCCGCTGATATTTACGTAATAAATACCTGTTCGGTAACGGATAATGCAGATAAAAAATGCAAAAAAGTTGTAAAACAAGCGTTGAAAAATGCCCCCGGAGCTTATATAATTGTGGTAGGATGTTATGCACAGTTAAAACCGGAAGAAATTTCATCCATTGAAGGTGTAGATCTGGTTTTAGGAGCTGCAGAAAAATTTAATCTTACCAAATATATTACCTCCATAACCGAAGAAGATAGAAAATTAAAAAAGAAGAGATATTTTGTCGGAGATATTGCAGAAGTGCAAACTTTTAAATCTGCTTATTCTTTCGGAGAACGCACCAGAACATTTTTAAAAGTGCAGGATGGATGTGATTATTCCTGTTCGTTTTGTACTATACCTCTGGCCAGAGGACAAAGCAGAAGTAATACTATCGCAAATGTTTTAGAAAATATAAAAAAAATTGCCGCTCAGGGTGTTTCGGAAATTGTTTTAACCGGAGTTAATATTGGGGACTTCGGAAAAAATAATGGAACAGAAAAAACCGAAACTTTTTTAGAACTTGTTAATAATTTGGAACAAACTCAAGATATTAAACGATTCAGAATTTCCTCCATTGAACCTAATTTATTAACAAATGAAATAATTGAATTTGTAGCAGGTTCAGAAAAATTTGTTCCTCACTTTCATATTCCTTTACAAAGCGGCAATAAAAAAATATTAAAATTAATGCGGCGCCGTTATTTGCGTGAATTATATTCCGATCGGGTAAATTATATAAAAAGTTTAATGCCCTCCTGTTGTATTGGGGTGGATGTAATTACAGGTTTTCCGGGCGAAACCGCAGAAGATTTTTTAGACACCTATCAATTTTTAATTCAATTGGACATTTCCTATTTACATGTGTTTACTTACAGCGAAAGAGCAGATACTTTAGCGGTAAGTATGGAAAATGTGGTGCCACAGAAAATACGCGAAGAGCGAACCCGGCAACTCCGCAATTTATCTGATAAAAAGAAAAGATATTTTTACGAACAATTCGTTGGAACACAACGCCCTGTGCTTTTTGAAGAGGAAACCGACGGCGAGTTCATGTATGGATTTACCGATAATTATATTAAAGTAAAAACACTTTATGATCCACTGCTTGTAAATGAAATAGTGGATGTGAAATTATTAGCAGTGAATGCAGCAGGAGATATGGAGGCAGAAGAAATATTAGAAAAAACAAGTATTTTAGCATAACATCATTTGTTAAAAGAGCAGGATTGAAACAAAAAAATTTAAACGCAAAATAACAGCATGGTTTTACTACGATCTTACGCAACAATTGCAGAATTATTTAATGCTATTTTTAATACTCATTGGAAATTTCCGATTTTTTCTTTTGGATTTTTTGTTGGGATGGCCTTTTTGGTTGCCGGATATGTTCTATATATAGAATTAAAGAGAAAAGAAAAACAAGGATTATTACTTCCTATAAAAGAAAAAAGAACCGTAGGAGAGCCTGCATCTGTTTCTGAATTAATATTTAACGGAATAGTAGGTTATATCATCGGATTTAAAATCGGCGGAATGGTAACTTCGTGGGATGCATTTAATGATAATCCACCCCAATTTATTTTTTCACTGGAAGGGAATATTATTTTTGGATTGCTCGGAGCTGCGGGTTTAGTTTATTTAAAATACAGGGAAAAGAAAAGTCAGCAATTGCCAAAACCGGAAGAAAAAACATTTGATATTTTCCCGTCTGAAAGATTGGGGGATATTGTGATGATAGCAGCAATATTTGGAATTTTAGGAGCTAAAATATTTTCCAATTTTGAAGAACCCGATGGCTGGAAAGACTTTTTTAAAGATCCACTCGGAAATTTTTTTAGTGGACTTACAATTTATGGCGGACTTATTTTAGGTGCATTTGCTGTAATTATGTTTGCACGCAAAAAAAAGATCAGTGTTATGCATTTGGGTGATGCAGTTGCGCCGGCTTTAATTTTAGCGTATGCAATAGGAAGATTAGGATGTCAGGTTTCTGGTGACGGGGATTGGGGCATTTTAAACAGTGCTTATATTTCACAGCCGGATGGTTCTGTTACAATGGCTGCGCCGGGAGAATTTGAAAAAGTGTTGCAGGCAAATGCAAATTATTACGAATCTGAATTTGGATCAATTGCAGAAGTTCCGCATAAAGATTATACCTCAAGTTGGCTGCCACGTTCATTAGTAGCCCAAAATTATGCCCATAATGTGAATGGGGAAGGATCTTATATAGAAGGTTGCACAAATGATTGGTGCGGACAATTGCCCGTTGCTGTTTTTCCGACGCCGATATATGAAATAGTCATGTCAATGATAATTTTTGCTTTTTTATGGTTTATCCGCAAAAAAATTCATATTCCGGGCATGTTGCTGGCAATTTATGTTATAGGCGCAGGGGTAGAAAGATACTTTATAGAAAAGATCAGAGTGAACAATATGCTTGAATTTATGGGTATCCATGCAACACAGGCTACCTTTATATCGATAATATTTGTTACTTTCGGGTTGGGAATGATGTTCGTGCTGTGGCGAATGTCGAAACGCACACGTTAATTCTAAACTATTCTCCCTTTTCCACATCAAAATTTAACTGGCGAGGTCACAATTGCGTCATTTTTATGCAAACATTCGCTTGATTTTTTTATTATAAATCATAAATTATTTGTAAGTTTACTTGTAACTTTAGAGATTAATCAAAAAAACTATTAATGAAACCAACTTTAAGCTCCTTTCTCCGTGTAACATTATTGACCTTAGGTTTGACCTTTATACAAAATTTTGTTTCTGCTCAGCTAACCGTTGATGATTCAGCCACTCCGGAAGAACTCGTTACTTCTCTGGTTGGAGAAGGTGTTACGATCTCCGATATCACAATGGATTGTCCTGATGGTGCCTATGGATTTTTCGAATGTGTGGATTGTAATGTTGGAATCGGAAGCGGCATTTTATTGACAAGTGGAACTGCTTCTTTGGCAGTTGGTCCAAACAACACCTCTTCGGCATCGGGTGATAATGGTGCGCCCGGAGATGCTGACCTGGATGATATTCCCGGAATTTTAGGCACCAATGACGCCTGTGTACTCGAATTTGACCTAACTGTTACCTCCGATACCATTCGTTTTAATTACTCTTTCGGCTCAGAAGAATATCTTGAATTTGTAGGTTCATTTAACGATGCATTTGCATTCTATATCAGTGGCCCCGGTATTGTTGGAATTGAAAATATGGCTTTGATCCCCGGAACAGCAACAGCAGTTTCCATTAATAATGTTAATACAGGGTCATATCCCGAATATTATGTTGTGAATGGCGATGGGTTTACAGCACCTTTTAATACAGATGATTATTATATTCAATATGATGGTTTTACTACAGTATTGGAAGCAAAACGAAGTGTTATTCCTTGTGAGACCTATCATCTAAAAATGGCTATAGCCGACGACCTTGACTGGGCTTACGATTCCGGCGTTTTCATCGAAGCGGGTTCCTTGTCAAGTCCGGGTGTTACGCTTACCTACGAAACTGAAATTGAAGGTTACCCCGATATTATTGAAGGCTGTAATGAAGGACTACTCACTTTTGCACTTTCATTTGCACCAGTTGATACATTCACAGTAAACCTGGAAGTTACCGGTACTGCAACAATGATCGTTGATTATATCGATTTTGCAACGGAACTGGTTTTTTTACCCGGAGACACTCTAATCGAGATTCCAATTATTGCAATTGCAGATGGAATTGATGAAGGAATGGAAACAATTATCATTTCTGTTGATCTGGGTTGCATTGCGGGTGTTGGAGATAGTCTTGTAATAAATGTTTGGGATGCACTCCCTCTTACGGTTTCCAACGATACCATGATCTGTCCTGATGATGTGGCATTTCTAAATGTTAGCGGCGCTGATACCTATTCCTGGTCACCAACCGGAACACTCAGTGACCCTACTGGAGACTTTACAGAAGCCTATCCTACTGAGCCAACTACCTATACAGTGGAGGGTACACTTGCTTCCTGTGTTAATACCGCCGAAGTTTTTGTCGATATACAATCACCTTCCGCAGATGCAGGTTCCGATACCACAATATTTTTTGGGGAAACAGCATTTTTGGATGCAAGCGGAGGAGTGGAATATTCATGGTCGCCATCCACAGGGCTTAGTGATCCGAACAGCGAAAATCCCCTCGCCACACCTGAAAGCACAATAACCTATACCGTAACTGTAACAACTGCAATAGGTTGCGTATTTACCGATGAGGTAACTGTTATTGTAAGTACCGATGCATTGGTTGGCGTTCCTAATGCCTTTTCTCCAAATGAGGATGGTGTTAATGATGGATTTACCATTATTGTAAGAGGTCAACTCGCATCCTATAATTTGCAGGTTTACAACAGATGGGGTGAAACTATATTTCAAAGTAATGATTTTACTAATTCATGGAACGGAAATATAGAAGGTGATGCACAACCCATGGGTGCCTATGTTTATGTTTTAAATTATACTGACCTCAATGGTGAAAGTTTTATGCAACAAGGAAACTTTACGTTGGTGAGATAAAAATATTGCCGGACTTTTATATCTGTCTGGAAAAGCAACATCTTAAATGAAAACAATATTTGTGATCATTTAAGCTGAATTAGGGTAATAAATAATGTCAAAATGAAACCAATTTTTAGCAAACTCCTCAACGCTGCATTTTTGGTAATTTGCATCGTGTTTGTAAATGCAAATATATCAGCTCAAATTACAATAGATGATACGGCAACGCCGGATGAATTAGTTAGTTCTTTAGTTGGCACCGGAGTAACCGTTTCCGGTGTTACCATGGATTGCCCTACAGGGGCTTTTGGATTTTTTGATTGTATTGATTGTAATGTTGGAATAACCAGCGGAATAGTTTTAACAAGTGGTTCTGCTGATCTCGCCGCAGGGCCAAACAATAGTTCCGGTTCTACTGGAGGAGCAGGTACTCCCGGGGATCCCGATCTTGACGCAATTCCCGGTGTACTTGGAACTTATGATGCATGTGTATTAGAATTTGATATTACAGTTACATCAGATACCATACGGTTTAATTATTCCTTTGGATCAGAAGAGTATTTGGAATTTGTTGGTTCGTTTAACGATGTATTTGCATTTTATATAAGTGGTCCTGGTATAGTTGGAACGGAAAATCTTGCAATTATACCCGGAACCGCAACACCGGTTTCAATAAATAATGTAAATAATATTGATAATCCTAGTTATTATAATATAAATGGAACCGGATGGGATCTTCCCTACAGTGCCGATGATTTTTATATTCAATACGATGGTTTTACTACTGTTCTGGAAGCAAAAAGAAATGTAATTCCCTGTGAAACTTATCACTTGAAAATGGCAATAGCCGATGATCTTGACTGGTCTTTAGATTCAGGCGTTTTTATTGAGGCCGGTTCTCTTACCAGCCCTGCAGTAAGTCTTTCTTACGAAACACAAATTGATGGTTATACCGATATTATCGAAGGTTGTAATGATGGAGAAGTTACCTTCGTTTTGTCGTTTGCACCGGTTGATACCTTTACTGTAACAATGGTTGTAGAAGGTACTGCCGATAACGGAACTGACTATGTGGATATCCCGGCAGATCTCATATTTTACCCGGGTGATACTATGATAACAATTACCATTGATGCTATTGAAGATGCTTTGGCAGAAGGAGTAGAAACTATCACAATTTATGTTGACCTCGGTTGTGCCTCCGGAGTTAGCGATACACTTATAATCAATGTATACGATGCACTTCCCCTTGTAATTTCACCTGACACCACAATTTGTCCGGGTGGAGTTGCAGTGCTTACCGTGAGTGGAGGGGAAACGTATGCCTGGACCCCTGCAGAAACACTGAGTGATCCGGCTGATGATTATACTGAGGCCTATCCCACCGAACCAACAGTTTATACTGTTATTGCTACAAGATTTGCCTGTGTAAATTCAGAAACGGTTTTCGTAGATATATATCCGAATACTGCTTATGCAGGTAACGATACGCTGATCTATTTTGGGGAAACCGCCTATTTGGATGCCGATGGCGGGGTATTTTATGAATGGTCACCTGTTACGAGTTTAAATGACCCGAATATCGAAAATCCAACCGCGAATCCTGAAATATCAACAATTTATACTGTTACCGTAACTACAGACATCGGATGCACTTTTACCGATGAAATGGAAGTGGTAGTAGTTCAGCCTCAGGCAGTTGTGATCCCGAATGCGTTTACGCCAAACGGTGACGGTTTAAATGATTTATTGCATATTTCTACCTTTGTGAATGTGGATTTAAATTCATTTTGTATTTTTAACCGTTGGGGGCAAAAAATATATGAAACAAGTGATATTTTAGCCGGATGGGATGGTAAGTTTAATAATAGTGATCAGGAAATAGGCGCATATATGTATATATTTGTGGGGATTGATGAAGAAAATAATGAAATCATAAATAAAGGAACAATTACATTACTCAGATAAATATTAAAACAATAACCAATGATGAAGATTTACAAAATCGCGTTTTTTGCAGCTTTCATGGCTGTTGGTGTATTAAGGGCTCAGGACGTTCACTTCTCACAGTATAACGCCGCCCCGCTTGCATTGAATCCGGCACTTACAGGTGTAAACTCCTGCGACTGGAGAGCAGGGTTAACTTACCGCAACCAATGGAACAGTGTTACAACTCCTTATGTAACCTACGAAGCATTTTTTGACATGCCTATTGTTAAAAATATTGGTGCCGCAAGTAAATTAACCGGGGGATTATTATTATACAACGATGTATCCGGCGACGGAAATTTAACGAACCTGAGTATTATGGGTTCCACAGCTTTTGTGCTTGGACTTGGTGGTCGCGATGATCACAATCTTTCACTCGGCTTACAGGGCGGTTTAATGCAAAAATCGTTGGATTTTGATGCACTAAAATGGCCAAATCAATGGGATGGGGATGAATTTAATACAATAATTGATCCACTGGAACCGTATTTGGGAGATAATGTTTCTCGTTTTAATATGAGCAGCGGTTTAGCATACCATAATGTGGTTTCTAAAAAATTTAATATTACTGCCGGATTTGCGATGTTCAATTTAGTTTCTCCGAAAGAAAGTTTTTTACAGGATGAAGAAAATAAATTAGGTTCACGTTTAGTCGGTCACTTAAAAGCAGGTTTTACTTTTGCTGATAAATACGGATTTATTCCTTCTGTTTTATATCAAACACAATCCGGTGCACAAGAAATTGTTGTTGGTGCAGATTTGGGATATTTTTTAAATAATGCGAATTTCCCTGCAACCTTTTTTCTTGGAGGCCATTACCGTTTAGATGATGCTATGATCGCTACTGTTGGAATGGATTATAAAAATTTCCGTTTCGGAGCGAGTTACGATATTAATACTTCCACATTACAGGAAGCCAGTAGCGGAAAAGGTGGATTCGAATTATCGCTGGTTTATACAGGTTGTATTTTACCGGTTATTCCTAAAAACTTTGATATGCCTTGTCCACGTTATTAATATTTGTGAAACAAAATGAATTCTCAACTGATAAAGAAATATAGCATGAAAAAAATATTTTCAATTCTTACAATAATTCTATTTGCCGCGACAGCTAATGCTCAAACACATGATCCGGAATTAGATAAAATGAATGCTACACGTAAATTAATGTATGGTGATGCATTAATGTCGGCAGGAAGTTATTATGGAGCGCAAGACGCATATAAACTTGCGTATGAAGATGAAGCATCTCAGGAAGCTGCGTATAAATTAGCAAGAGCGTATTATTTAGCACGCAATTATAAAGATGCTGAAAAATGGTATAAAACCGCTATAGATGCCGGTAAATCTAAAGACATGTATCCTGATGCAGGGTTTTATTATGCCATGAGTTTAAAATACAATGGAAAATATGCCGAAGCTAAAGAAGGATTTAAAGCAGTTACTAAAAACAGTAAATTAAAAGGTGCTTCTGCAACAATTTTAAAACGTCAGGCGAAAAATGAAGATAAGGGCTGTGATGTTGCAATATTACTCGCACAAAATCCAACTACAGTTAATGTGGAGCATTTAGGTGCTAACGTAAATAATAATTACACCGATTTCTCTCCAAAGTATAGTCCGGATAATAATTTAACCTATGCAGCTTTAGTTTCTGAAAAGCCGATTGATCTAGGTCAGCAAGGTAAAACAGAATTGCGTTCCAGAATTTTTACCTCAACTGCAGAAGGTGATACCTGGACACCATCAAAAGAACTTAAAGCCCCTTTTAATAAAGGTGATGCACATACCGGAAATGGTGCTTATTCCGGTGATGGTAAAAGATTTTATTATACAGAATGTCGTCCTAACGATTCCCTTGTAATGATCTGTAAAATATATGTAAGTGAATACGAAAGTGGTGAATGGCAAAGTGGAAAGGAAGTAAGTGATGTAAATACCACAGATTTCACTTCAACTCATCCGGCACTTGGAACTTTTAAAGGGAAAGAAATTTTATATTTCTCTTCAGACCGGGCGGGTGGCCGCGGGGGAATGGATTTGTGGTATGTAGAAGTGCAAAATAAGGGAAAGGGTTATTCAAATCCTATCAATTGTGGAACCAAGGTGAATACAATTGGTGATGAGATTACGCCTTTTTATAATGATGAACAGGGGTTATTGTATTTCAGCTCCAACGGACAAATAAATATTGGTGGTTTAGATATCTATAAAACTGCCGGTGGAATGAAATCATTTGATGCTCCGGAAAACTTAGGTTTACCATTTAATAGTTCAGTAGATGATTTTTATTTTTCAACTAATCAATCAGGTAAAAAAGGATTTTTTGTTTCAAACCGCAAAGGGGGTTTCAATGTAAAAAGCGAAACTTGTTGCGATGATATTTATGCCTACAAATATCCTCCGGAATTTGTGATTATGGTGCGCGCAATTGATGAAATTTCTAAAGA
The DNA here is from genome assembly GCA_964638865.1 of uncultured Chitinophagales bacterium. Taxonomy (GTDB): domain Bacteria; phylum Bacteroidota; class Bacteroidia; order Chitinophagales; family BACL12; genus UBA7236. The sequence continues at coordinate 18,286 of CAZXBG010000074.1, forward strand.
AGTTATTATTGGTGCCGGAGTTGATCTTAATCAATCCGGAGTTAAAAAAGATTCTGCTGTAACTAAAATGGCAAACCTGTACGAAGATTTTTATGTTGGAACAGCACAAGATAAATTTGAATTGACCAGTTATAAAGAAAAATATAAAAATGGCCGTGCAACAACCTCTACTGTCGGATTAAAAGAAAATGATACTTTATATGTCGATATCATGATGGAACCTATTATTGAATTAATACCAATTGAAGTAAAAAATATTTATTATCCTGTAGGTAAATGGGATCTTCGTCCGGAATCGTTCAGAGCATTGGATTCTATGTATAATGTGTTGGCATTAAGTCCTCAATTAAAAGTGGAGATCGGTTCTCATACAGATAGCCGTGATACTGACGAAAGAAATAAAATTCTTTCTCAGCATCGTGCGGATACAGTTGTGAGTTATATGATCTCCAGAGGGATTGATCCTTCGAGATTAGTTGCCACAGGATATGGTGAAACAACCCCTAAAAGTATTTCTGAAGATTTTAAAGTAAGCAGCGGAACAGTTATTCCAAAGGGAACAGTGCTTACGGAAGCATTTATTACAAAATATAAAGGTCAGGATTTTGAAGACTTGCATCAATTGAACAGGAGAACGGAATTCACCATCATCGGCATTATTCCAAACGCTATCATCACTTACGATGAAGCAACAATTGAAGCTAATGAAGCACGTAAACGCGATGCGGAAATGCAACGTCAGAAAAAATTACAAGATCTTCAACAAGTGGATGAAACTGATGTAATTGATACTCCTGAGGTAAAAACAAATGAAACAAAAACAACCGGAGATAAAAAGACAACAACAACCACTGCAACAAACACGAATGCCCTTGATGCAACACTTACCAAAAAAGGAAATATGTATGAAGGAAATGCATCAGTTAATGGTAAAGAACAAACTAAATATATCTTAAACTTAAGTCCTAGTATTACAGTGGCTATGGTTGGTAAAGAGTATTTTATCAGATTATGGGAATCAGGTACTATAACAGAAGCTGATATCAAAAATGATAAACCAACAGATCTAGGAAACGGAACAACAATTAAAGGAGATGTATTCACTATTAAAACGCTTCAAATTGGTGATGTTACCTTAACGAATGTAGACACTAAGATCAACATGACAAGTACACAAAACTTAATTGTTGGTGTTAAAGTTGCAGAAAAAAGTGGTTGCTCATTTGATGTTGCGAAACTGAAATTTAAATGTAAATAAAAACACAATATTCTTTTTAGAAATTGGCTCCGCTGAAAAGTGGAGCCTTTTTTTTAGTAGGCAGTGGGAGGGGGAGTAGCAGTGGGCTGATCGTCAAGCCAGAACCAGGAGCAGTTGGCAGTGGGCAGTGGCAGTTGGCAGTGGCAGTGGGCAAATCGTCAACGTTTTACAGCTTCAAGAAGTTGGCGATTTTCACCACAAATGTTGATACGGAGAACCAATGTTTGATTAACCACAAATGTGTCTGTGGAGCACTGAACCGCCA
>CAZXBG010000075.1:0-19280 GCA_964638865.1 uncultured Chitinophagales bacterium
TAATGGCACAAGAATTGTTTTCATCGTTTTAACTTCTATCTATGGTCAGTCAGCAACAGAAGATACAGCACCTCTATTTAAGGGCGGGATTCGGTGAAACTCCGGCTAATATCAAACAAAAATTAAATACGCCTATTGAAAAACTGGTGGATGAATTATTTACCAATTCCAAACAATTCAGATCCCTTACTTATTTGGAGGATCCTGTAAAAGGTAAAGAAGTTTCCAATATCAGGATATTAATTATGATACTGCGCAGTCAGGAACAAATGCGTTCGTTAAATAATGAATGGATAAAAATTATTACGTCTTCCAAAGCACAATTACGTGAAAAGATGACCATCTTCTGGCATGATCATTTTGCAACATCTACGCAGTTAGCCTATTTAATGCAAATACAAAATAATACTTTGAGAAAAAATGCATTAGGCAAATTCGATAAATTATTACACGCCATTGCACGGGACCCTGCAATGATCATTTACCTGAATAATCAGCAAAATAAAAAGGATGCTCCTAACGAAAATTTTGCAAGGGAAGTAATGGAGTTATTTACTTTAGGAGAAGGTAATATTTATACTGAAAAAGATATTAAAGAAGCGGCGCGTGCATTTACCGGCTGGACTGTAAATAAAAAAGGAGAATTTGAAATTGTAGATAAAGATCACGATAACGATGAAAAAGAATTTCTTGGAAAAAAAGGAAATTTTAATGGAGATGATATCATCAATATGTTGCTGGAAGAAAAACAAACTTCAAGATATGTTGTGACAAAAATTTATAAAGAGTTTGTAAATGACGAAGTGGATATAGATCGGGTTGAAATACTTGCAGACGATTTTTATCATGGAGGATTCGATATTGGCAAGTTAATGCGAAACATCTATACTTCCGATTGGTTTTATGATGAAAAAAATATTGGTTCAAAAATAATGTCACCGGTAGAATTATTGGTAAGATATAAATCCTTGATAGCATTAGATTTTAAAGAAGAAAAAGCACAACTCAATTTGCAAAAGGTTTTGGGGCAGATATTATTTTTTCCTCCCAATGTTGCCGGTTGGCCTGGTGGACGAAATTGGGTGGATAGTGCAACGCTGATGTTGCGCATGAACTTCCCGACCAAAATTGTGCAGGGTGGTGGATTTGACATCAGGCCTAAACCGGAGTTTGAAGATGCCCCGGAGGATGAAAATATGCTGAAAACAAAAAAGAAGGCGGAGGTATATTCCGATTGGTCGAAGATTGTGAATGTGTTCAAAAATGTAAAAGAACAGGAACTTACAAATACTGTTCTGTTATATTTTATTCAGGCACCAAAAGATAATATTGATACTGCACTTATTGAAAAATATATTGATCATTCTACCGATGAAAAAAGAATTATTAGTACGGTAGGTATCGTAATGTCATTACCAGAATTTCAATTGATTTAAGATGAAAAGTACCAGAAGAGATTTTATCAAATATTCCGGACTTGCTTCTGCGAGTTTGTTGATGCCAAAATTTTTACGTGCTTCTTCCGGTTTTTTACCTGCCGATGTGAGGCCAAAGGTTTTAGTGGTGATACAGTTTTCCGGTGGAAACGACGGATTAAATTGTATAGTGCCCTTTACAGATGACCTGTATCACAAAAACAGACCTAATATTGGTTACAGCAAGGAAGAAATCATTCGTTTGAGTAGCGATATAGGAATGAATCCAAGTTTGCAGGGATTGGCTGATCTTTTTTTTGACGGAGATGTTGTTTTAATTAATAATGTTGGATATCCGAATCCCAATAGGTCACATTTCCGTTCTATGGATATCTGGCAAACGGGTAGTGATGAAAATCAATACCTGCAAACCGGTTGGATAGGAAGAATATTGGATTCTACCTGCAATAATAATTGTGTGAAACCGCATTTTGCAATGGAGATTGACGATAGTGTAAGTCTTGCATTAAAAGGGAATTTAATGAGTGGATTTGCTGTGCGCGACCCTAAACAATTAAAAAATGTAAATCAAAATCCATTTATCGATACCATTGCAAACGCTCAGTATAAACATGCAGATGATCATGATCATCCCAACGTGGAATATCTGCATAAATTACTCACCGACACCGCTGAAAGTACTGATTATATTTATGCCCAATCGAAAAAATATGCAAGCACATCCGTTTATCCTGCAAATGAATTTGGCAATCAGTTAAAAACAATTGCAGAACTCATTATTTCAGAAACAAATACTTCTATTTATTATGTATCCCTGAGTGGATTTGATACGCATGCATTGCAAAAAGGGCAACAGGAGCGACAACTTAAGGTATATTCAGATGGGTTGAAAGCATTTTGTAACGATTTAAAAATCAATAATAAATTTAAAGACACTATGATCATGACCTTTTCTGAATTCGGCAGAAGGGTGGAGGAAAATGCAAGTAAAGGAACAGACCATGGAACAGCAAATAATATTTATCTTATCAGCGGCGGATTAAAACAGGGTGGAATGATGAACGACATGCCAAATCTCGCCAATCTGGAAGATGGAGATCTTATCCATCAGATGGACTTTCGCTCTGTGTATTCTACTATTATGAATAAATGGTTGAATGTGGATGCGGGAAAAATATTGGATAAAAGTTTTCCGCAGTTGGACTTTTTATAATAAAATAAGTTTGAAATTTCCGATTTAATTTCTACTGTTCACCGTTTTATTTTTCAATCGGTTGAGTACCTTCTCCCACAATATTTCGTAAGGTATTATTTCCCATTCATTTACAGAGGTATTTCCTTCCGGATCTCCTTCCTCCATTTTGCGAAGATATTTTTGTGCCATTTGTTTAGTGCGTTCATAGCCGAAATCCTCTTTTACGAGGGTGAGTAACATCTTTAAGAACAGGCTGCTGCGAAAGCTATCGTCTTTGCGCAGGTAGCGACTGCAATACACATTCATGGCTTCGGAGCGATTAATGATATTAGTATATTCGCCTTTTTCCAGCATGTAAATGATCTGAATAACGAGGATGGATACATTGTATCCTTTTTTGTCCTTGGTAAAATTAGGCACTTCGTTAAGGAATTTTAATAAACGGAATTTTCTTTTCGCAGGATCATTACTTAATAATTCACGGTCGATATTTTCTGTTTCGAAAATGTAATTGATATAGGCTTCAAATATTTTCCATTTTTCTTTTCTTTCTTCGTTGGTATAAATAAACCGTGGGTGATTTATCACTTTTATATAAATAGCAGCGGCATTTATATAATTTTCTGTGTGCATTGCAAGTAAAAAGTAATATTCCAGAAAAACGAACCAGTTATTAGTTCCTTCCTGCACAAGATCCAAACATTTTTCTGCATTTTTTCTTCCATTTTCATAATCGCGCAATTGCAGGTAAGAGCTGATCTTTATTAAGGCAAGGTTTGCAAGTTTTATTTTCTGATTAAAATTCGGATTATCGGCAAGATATTTTTCCGCTTCCTCACATATCTTGATCGTTTGTTTGTAATTGCTTTTTATTTGCATATTCAAAATGCCGATCTGATATTTTAAAAAATGCAACTGGTAACTGTCGGAGTCTTCACACAAGTGCAACACTTCCTTATAATATTTATCCGCAATGTGCGATAATTCATTTGCACTCACTGCAGAAGTTGCAAAATTAATGGTGAGGCGCTGATACATTTCTTCCGCCTGAATTTCTTCTGCAACATTTTTTAAAGCTTTGGCGGTAAGTGCTGCAAATTCTTCATACTCTTTATCGTTCCCACTCAAACTTGCGTTACTCATGAGGATGCGCGAGCAATTTAAAATGATGTCCGAAAATTTATAGGTAATGGCAACTGCAAGGGTTTTACCTGCAATTTTAATTGCTGCATTTCTTGCTCCACTGTTTAAAAGAATGCGGATCTGAGCCCAGTTTTTATTGCAGGTATAATTTGCTCTGTGGTAATCGGAAAAGGAGGGGTCATTGCTGTCTAGGAAAAACAAGGTGTTTAACAAACGTTTCGAGAACCTGGATTTAAGCTGACGATATTTATCATCAAGTGGCGAGGTATTGTATAAATACATTGCAGCCTCCTCATCATTAGTAAATTTGTCATTCACCAAACCCTCATAAAACTCGTTAAACTTGCTATCCTTTCGGTTTAAAAGCGTTTTATCAAAGATTTCGATCTTGGAGATTCGCTTTTTGGTCACAACCTTACTGATTTCTATCAAATTTTTCATATGTGCTGAGCTTCAGGGTGGTTAGGCTGAATAGGGTTTATGTAGTATTTAGGCGCGTTTACAGTGCTTTAACAAGTATTTTTAATAAATTACTTGTCACAAACATAACAAAAATAGAATATTTAACGAACATTCCTATTATTTTTTTCCACCCTCAATATGCTATCCTGTTGATAATTTAAAAGAGTTGCAAAGCGTGGGATTTATATTAAATATGTCACCTTTATAAATTAAAACTATCAATATTTATTAGGTTATAGACTAAAAAATGGTAATAAATTAGTATATATATAGTCACAAAAAGTAATTTACTGTAATAACTCTATACAAATTGCTTTTCTACTTTTGGCTTTGTAAATATTTTATTTCATCCTTCTAAATCATAATACTATGGAAAAAAGAATACTCAGTAAGATCCCGGTAGAAGTTATAGTGATTATTGATAATGATGAATTATAGGTTTTTAGACAGTTGGTTTGTTTCATAAATTAGGTTCACGACCAGAGGGAGGCGAAAGCCTCCTTTCTGTTTTTGGTTATGAGAAGATTTTTCTAAGTTTCGCTTGAGTGAAATTACAGATGGTTTCCTTCTTTCTATTTTCAAATTGGGTTCATTGAACCATAATATAAGCGGGCGAAGTGGCTCTCGGTCTAATCTCTCAAGTGTATCATTCTATAGGTATATTACTGATTAAGTTGCATTTTTGGTTACCTTAAAATCATCTCAACTCTCTGTTAACATTCTCTTTTAAAGCATTATTAGGGCAAGCAGATAGATTTCCACCTGTTAATCAATGGATTGGTTCATTTCAATTTTAAAATTAAATATCAATTTTAGTAGTGGGTTGCAAAAAAATACCTAACTTGTAAGTTATTATTGCGCTATTTGGTCATCAAATCCCTAAACCAATGTGGCCAAGTTACGCCAATGCTAAAACCTTAAATTATAATTTAACAACTAAATCCTTAAGATGAAAAAATCACCCCCGCCCATCGCAAAACCCCATAACAAAACTAAATAAGCTACATTTATTTTTTGTTATATTGAGTTTAACCATCATTCTTACTGCAACAGGAGGTAACATGAAAATTATTGCTCCCCTTAATTCTTCTAATACTACTGCAATAAACATCGCTGATTTGCCATCAGGATCATACCGGGTAAGAATTACAGATAGCAATCTCACCCAATTTTATAAAAACTTAACCATTATAAAATAATGCAAATCAATTCAAAAGTATTCCGCCTCGCTGATTATTCCGCATTTGCAATTTCATTTCTGTTATTAAACTAAAATAGTAATGCACAAGTTATTTGTACTGACATAGATCCCGACACTATTTTCGATGAAGCAGAAGAATTTGGTTACTTTGATATTGATGCAAATGGGACGTTTGATTTTTTATTTATAAACTCTTCGTTTACCTTTTATTACGATTTTTTTTCTTCGACGTGGTTACGGCAAGATATGCTCGTTGGAGTAAATTATGAAGAAAATGCAATTGCAGGGAGGGATATTTATTATAGCACTTTTTATGGCAGAGAATTTGTTAGATATTTTCCTTATGCGTTATCTCTTGGAACTTCAATAGGTGAAAAGTTGGATTGGCAAAATGCTAATTTGCAACGGATGGCATTGCGTGATTATTTTAATTCAAGTGAGAATATTCATTATTGTTTAGGCTGTGAATGGTGTGGATTTGATATCCCAAGTATGATTGATCATTTTGTAGGAATAAGGTTCCTTGATTTGGATGGAAACAATCATTACGGTTGGATAAGATGTGATGTAAAGGAGGAGGGAAGAGTATTAATTGTTAAGGATTATGCCTGTGAGTTGCAGCCCGATACGCCTATTAATGCAGGGGATACCTTTAGTTATATTAATGCAGAAGAGTTTGATAATACTTTGGTTAATGTTTATAGTTTTAACACAGATGTAAATCTCTATTTTTATAATAAAATTGAGGAAGAAGTAAAACTTTCCGTTTATGATATCTCAGGAAAATTGATATTTACTCAACGCATAATTGAGCAATATACACAAATACAAACGGAAGTTTCAGCGGGGCTTTATTTAATTAAACTGGAAATGAATAATGTTGTTTTTAGTAAAAAATTGTATATCAATTAGATAAAACTTTATTTTAAAATAGGAATAAAATATTGTTTATATCTATTTTATAAATTGAAAAGCATTTATCCCGAATCAAAAAAAAAGACGACTCGAAAGTCGTCTCTTTAATAAGTATAATTACTCAACTCGCGATCTTCAGCTGACTCAATTTCGATTGATTGAATTTGCTGGTTGCATATTCAAGTGTAAGATGAAAGTCTTTAATATCGGGAGTGGAAGGAAGTTCATACATCGCGTCTGTTAACAATGCTTCACAAATAGAACGCAATCCTCTGGCACCCAATTTAAAATCAATTGCTTTTTCTACAATAAAATCGTAGACCTCATCTTCAATAATGAGGTTGATATTTTCTATTTCAAATAATTGGTGATATTGTTTAATGATGGCATTTTTAGGTTGCACCAGAATTGCTCTTAAAACATCTGCATCCAATGGATCAAGATGTGTAAGAACGGGTAAACGTCCAATTAATTCGGGAATCAATCCAAATCCTTTCAGATCCTGCGGTGCAATATATTGCAAAAGATTATCTCTGTCGGCAGTATTATTATCATCATTGCGTTTGAAACCAATTAATTGAGTTGCGGTTCTTCTAGCAATAATTTTTTCTATTCCATCAAATGCTCCTCCGCATATAAATAAAATATTCTGCGTATTCACCTTCACCATTTTTTGATCCGGGTGTTTTCTTCCTCCCTGTGGTGGAACCATCACTTCCGTTCCTTCCAACATCTTCAATAGCGCTTGTTGAACACCTTCTCCGGATACATCACGTGTTATGGAAGGATTATCACCTTTTCGGGCAATTTTATCTATCTCATCAATATATACGATTCCTTTTTCTGCAGCAGGTACATCAAAATTGCAAACCTGAAGTAAACGAGATAAAATACTCTCCACATCCTCCCCAACATAACCTGCTTCCGTAAATACCGTAGCATCTACTATTGCAAAGGGAACATTTAAAAATTTTGCGATCGATTTTGCAAGTAATGTTTTTCCGGTACCTGTTTGTCCTACCATTACGATATTCGACTTTTCTATCTCTACATCCTCATTGGTTTTGTAGTTAAGTCGTTTGTAATGATTGTAAACAGCAACCGAAAGAATCTTTTTCGCATCATCCTGCCCAATTACATAAGTATCCAAAAACTCCTTGATTGTTTTCGGTTTCATGGAATTGGCAAGGGAGAATTTATAGCGTTTTACAGGTTGATTTAATTCATCCTGCACCAGTTGCTCAGCCTGAGCAACGCAGTTTTCGCAAATATGTCCTTCCTGACCGGCTATGAGGATTTTTACATCTTCTTTGGCGCGTAAACAAAATGAACAGTGAGTGGAGGTTTCCTTTTTCTTCATGGTATATATTAAATCAAATTTATCCCTTTTTCGGGTCTTTTACCAGTATTTCGTCTATCATACCGTAATTTTTAGCCTCCTCGGCACGCATCCAGTAGTCACGGTCGGAGTCTTTTTCTACCTTATCGATTGGTTGTCCGCTGTGATTGCTGATAATCTCATACAACTCTGATTTAAGTTTCAATATTTCCCTTAAAGAGATTTCCATATCACTTGCCTGACCTTGTGCTCCACCCATTGGCTGGTGAATCATAACTCTTGAGTGGCCTAATCCTGAGCGCTTTCCTTTAGTTCCGGCGCACAATAATACTGCTGCCATTGATGCTGCAATGCCGGTACAAATTGTTGCAACATCAGGGGTGATATAATGCATGGTATCATAAATTGCGAGACCTGAATACACTATTCCACCGGGACTATTGATATAAATTTGGATGTCTCTTTTCCCGTCAACACTCGACAGAAATAGTAATTGTGCCTGGATAACATTGGCTACATAATCGTCGATTGCGGTTCCCATAAAAATAATACGATCCATCATCAATCGGGAAAAAACATCCAATGCCTGTGCGTTTAACTGGCGTTCTTCAATAATATAAGGGGTAAAATTAGTTACATGCATGCTTTGCATATTCATATAACTGTCGAGAGCATTGCTGCTCATACCCATGTGGTTAATCGCATATTTGCGAAATTCGTTATTCTGCATATACTTCCTCCTGTTTATTTAGTTTTTGAAATTCTTCTGCTGTTATTGCCTGATCTTCAATTGTGATGTAACCTTTTAAGGCTTCAAAAAATTTCTTTTGCGCAACACGATCGTGCATGTTTTCCACAAAAGCTTTATTCTTCAATTGTGATTGGGTGATGTATTGTATGAAATCATCACCCATTTGTCCGTAACTCATTCTAACCGTTGTTAGTGCTTCCTGAATAATTTCTTCATTTTTAACATTCAGGTCATGCGATTTTTGAACGGTTCGATAAATTAAGGATTGTTTTAGTTTGGTAATGAAATCGGTAAATTCGGCTTCAAAATTTTCTTCCGTTACCTCAGTTTCATTGCTTTGTTTGAACCATTTCCTTAAGAAGACTTCCGGAAGGGGCACATTGGTTGTATCGCCTAAATATTTAAATAGGTCGTTTTCGAGTGTTACCTCTGTTACGCGGCTATTATACTGTTCAATTCCTTCCTTTATTTTTAAGCGTAATTCTTCCTCAGATGATATTTCACCGAACTCTTTGCTTATTTCCGTATAAAATTCTTCATTGAGATCTGCGAGAATCAATCTTGCAATTCTATCGATCTTAAATTCAAATTTCGGGCTAATTCCTTCCAACGATTCCTCTGTTGCTTCAGTTAATTGTAAAATATTTTTCGCGATCTTCACTTTGTCGCCCTTGAAGACGGAGAACACATCTTCAATATTGTTTATATCACCTTGTATAGCGCCTAAAAATAAATGCTGACTATCGTCGTTTAACATTTGCAGGTTAAAATAAGAATCCGCATGCACTCCGCCCTCTTTAGGTGAATTGTCTTCATTTAATTCGTGAACATGTGCGTAGATAACATCGTTTTGGTCCACAATTTCCACGTCTTCCCGTTTGCCATATTTATTGCGAATGCGTTCTAATTCTGCATCAATTTCTTCTTCCTTTGCATGTATTTTGTAACGGGTAAAAGTTTTATCTTTATTAATATTTTCTTCTAAGTTCACAACAGGCTGAACACCTATTTCATATGCGAATTCATACGATTTGTTTTCGTTGTGATCTATATCCAGCTTGTTTTCCACCGGAAGTGCATCTCCCAACAATTCAAAATTATTTTCTTTCAGATAGGCATTCATCTGCTCATTTACGATCTTGTATAATTCTTCGAGAATTGCAGTATTTCCGTACATTTTTTTAACCATTCCCATTGGAACATGTCCCGGACGGAAACCTGGGAAATTAGATTTTTTTGCAAGATCTTTTAATGCCTTTTCAAAACGATCGCGGTAATCTGCATTATCGATATGGAATCGGATGATATTGTGTTGAGGGTTTAAATTTTCGGTTGATACGTTCACGTTTTTATTTTTTATATAATTTTTAATGGTTTTTAATAAGCAGCATTAATTTTTTAATGATTTGGAGGAGGAAATTTTACAGTTTGGAAGGAAGTAACAAGATTGGGTATAAAATGGTTTTGTATAAATCGGGTAGAATTTGGGATCTTGTTAAAATTTACAAAAAACATAAATGTATCTTCCTATTGATCCTGATAATTGTTTATTTCCTTTGTTGGTCCGACAGCGTGTTTCGGAAAGAAATAAAAGTTAAAACGCTTTGGTGCGGGTAGAGGGACTTGAACCCCCATGCCTTGCGGCGCCAGATCCTAAGTCTGGTATGTCTGCCAATTTCACCATACCCGCCTGTGCTAACGCTTCGGCGGGCAAGCCCGCCAGAGATTCAACTTTGGATTGATATTTTTCTTGCTAAAGCTTTGTGGAACAGGTCCGACTAAGATTTAACCTTGGTTTGATATTTTTTCAGCTGTGGATTTTTCGGTTTGACAGCCTAATTTCAGCATGAATTTCAAATAACGGCTCTTTTTCAAAAAGAGTTGCAAAAGTAAGATAAAGAATTGAGGAAAAGTAAACTCCGGTGAAGAAAACTGCTCATTATCAGGCATAAAACATCCTGAAAGTGCAGATTTAATGAAATAAATACCCAAATTGCTTGCTAAACAGCAATTGTGTGATTTTGTCATTTTTGCAAAAAAATCAGCCAATGTATTCGTTTTAGGGTGTGTTTGAATAATCAACAGGCTTTTACCGATTACATAATATTATCACTTTTTGTATACCTTTAATATTGTATTGATGATTCCCCGTCATTGGTTAAATTTAATAGAAATAGGAAAACACCACTATGAAAAAAAATAAATTACTTTTGATCTACTGTATTTTGCCGGCATTGGTATTTTCGCAAACAGGAGATCCAAAACCCAATATCATTTTTATCGTTTTTGATGATCTGAACGATGATGTGGAGGGATTCGGTGGTCATCCACAGGTGGAAACATCAAATTTGTTTGCTCTTCAATAAAAGGGAACCTCTTTTTTAAATGCATTTACTCCATCAACCCTATGTGTACCTTCCAGGTCTTCATTTTTGTTAGGTAAAAATCCTGATTATACCGGGATTTATAAAAACGAAGGGTACGTAAGTAATGCTTTCAGAGCTAACTTTAGTCCTGATAAATATTTGGTCACAATGCCGGAGTGGTTAAAAGATTCGGCAGGATATTTCACGTATAATATCGACAAGATATTTCACTGTGATACCTGTAATGAACAGCAACCTGATTTTGATAAAATTACAAGTGATCCCTGTTCAAAATCTTTATCCTGGAATAAACAAATAAATTCGGGAAATGATGTGTCCGTTCCGGCTGAGGATAAATTTCAGGGTGTTGAAAATTTAAAGTGGGGCGCTATCGATAGCGTAAATGTGGCAACAATGGCCGATTATAGAACTGCCGATACGGCAAAAACTTTTCTTGATGCCTATGCAAATGATCCAACACAATTTTGTAATAAACCATTTTTTCTGGCAATTGGTATAAGAAAACCACATTCCAACTTATATGTTCCCGAACAGTATTTTGCAAAAGATTACATCTACGATTTTTATGTAGAACCTTTTAATAAACCTTATAATTTTCCTGAATTTGCGGATCCTGAAAATGGTATCATTATGCCACCTCAACCGGATACTGCATGGAGTGATTATGAGAAGCTTCCGTATCTCGGAAAATTTATGGTTGCACAGGCAATTCAAAACGATTTTATTTCATGGCCACTTGATTCTTTATTTCCACTTCCTGAAATTAGTGCAGGGATTTCTGACAGTGAAAGAATTATTATTTTATCGGAATCGAAAAGAGCTAATGCAGTGATGTCTTATTTGGCTGCAATTAATTTTGCGGATGAACAAATTGGAAAAATTTTGGAAACATTAGAATCACATCCCGAAATTTATAATAATACTGTAATTGTAATTACCAGTGATCACGGATTTAGTCTTGGCGAGAAAAAAGTTTGGGGTAAGGCAAAACTTTGGGAAACTCAGATAAGGATTCCTTTAATAATTGCAGATCTCAGAAATATCCAAAATAAAATATGTAACCGGTCAGTTGGGTTGTTGGATTTATTTCCAACATTTTGTGACATTGCAGGATTGCCTTATCCATTGATGCCGGATGGATCAGATTATCTTGATGGAAGAAGTCTGATGCCACTTGTTTATAATCCGGATACTATTTGGGAGCACCCTGTGTTAACACAAATAATTTCCAGTAATCGAAATTGTTTCCCACAAAATTCAGTGCGAACAGAACGTTGGCACTTCATTAATTACACCTCTAATAATGGCGTTGGAATAGGCGAATGCGATAGTAGTTTATCTTTCCAGGAATCAGAATTGTATGAAATAGGTTCCGATCGAAATATAGATCCTGAAGAATGGAACAATCTTGCAGAAGACCCTGATTATCTGCCTGTAAAAAATTATTTGCAGCAATTTTTGCCGGACAGCAATCTGTATGGAATCAAACCATTTAAAGCAATTATTACCGCTCAGGTTCCTGATTGTTTGCAAAATGAAAATGCTTTTATAGAAATGCAAACAAAGTTATATACAGATAAAGGGGAATTGATCACAGATGATGAATTAATTAATTATACTTTCACATGGACAAATAATTTAACGGAGGAAATTTATTCCGGACCTATTTATTCCTTTGATATTTCCTCTTTAAACGATGCGGATTTTTATTCTGACAACAAAATAATATTCTATCTGCAAGTAAATAATAATATTACAGATGAATGGAGTGCATTTGATGTGCAGCATATTGATATTTATCCTCCCATTGCAGAACCTGAGGCAACTTTTGATTTACAGATTGATAAATTAGATGCAACAGTTATTAATTATAATATTTCCGGAACTTATACAAGTACAGATTGGAATTTTGGAGACGGGACTATTTCAACCGATTTGATTCCGGCAAAACATTCCTATTTATCGTCCGGTGAATATACAATTACTAATAAAATACATTTCTCCAATAATTGTTTTGTGGATTTTCAAAAATCAATTTTTGTAAGTGAGGCATTTGATGCACAAAATTCACTGCTAAGTTTTGAAGTATTTCCAAATCCTGCGCAGTTTAGCCTTTCTCTCGTTTTCTCACAACCCCTCGACAATGCAGTAATAAAGATTGGTAATGTAGCAGGTCAATTCAGTAATAATTATTCTGTAGTCGATAATAATAGTAATATTGTTTCCATCGATATCAGTGATTTTATTCCAGGTATTTATTTTATTAAAGTTATTATAGATGGGGAATTTGGGGTGAAGATGTTTGAAGTGATTTGAAGGGGAGGGGGACAAGGGTATCGGGACAAGGGTATTGGGACAAGGGTATCGGGACAAGGGTATTGGGACAAGGGTATCGGGACAAGGGATGATTTTTCGAAAATTGGAACGTTTAAGGTTTGTTAGGGGAATAAATTTTGTTGTAAAATAGGTAGCTAGTATTGGGAGAAGATTTCAGTAACATACCTACAATGTGTAATGAGTAATGAGTAATGAGTAATGAGTAGTTCCTTAAAGCCGGGCACTTTTACTCCTGATTAATGCCTTGTTCAAATTGAAAATCGAAAATATTTTTTTTGCTCATTTGGTGAACGCAGAGTTGTGCATAAACTTACCTCAAAACCCGAAACTATTTTTCGCTAAGCTCAAGCCAGCGCATACTTTTTTCATCCAAAGTTTCAATAGTCTTTACTAACTCTTGCGAAATTTTGTAGATCTCATCGTGAGGTAGATTGGAATCGTTTAATTTATTTTCGTTTTGTTTTTTAAGAATTTCTAATTGAGTGATGTCTTTTGCAAGCAGATCGAATTCGAATTTTTCTTTGAATGTGAGTTTTGTTTTTTCTTTTTTTGTTTCCGGAAACTCACTCACTTTTTCCTTGTGTTTTTCTTTTCCATTGGAGGAAGTATTTACAGGAATTGTTTTTACAGGCTCCGATTTCTGATTTCTTGCAGCTTGTTTTTCTAATTCCAAACGTTCTCTGTAATCGGAATAATTACCCGGGAAATCGCGGATAATTCCATCTCCCTCAAAAACAAAAACGTGATCTACCAATTTATCCATAAAATATCTGTCGTGGGAAACAATTAATATACAGCCTTGAAATTCTGCAAGAAAATCTTCTAATATTCCAAGTGTTAAAATATCAAGATCGTTTGTAGGTTCATCTAAAATTAAAAAGTTCGGATTTTTAATTAAGATGGTCATTAAATATAAACGACGTTTTTCTCCACCACTTAATTTACTTACAAATGCATATTGTGTTTCCGGGGCAAATTGAAAACGTGTTAATAATTGCGATGCGCTCAATTTGGAACCATCGGCCAAAGGAATAAATTCTGCAATATCCTTCACCACGTCCAATACTCTTTTTTCTTCTTTCAATTGAATTCCATCCTGTGAATAATAGCCATAGACAATGGTTTCCCCGGTTTGTATTTTTCCGGTATCCGGTTTTTCCAGTTCCATTATCATATTCAAAAAGGTAGTTTTTCCGACACCATTTTTACCTATAATACCAATTTTATCGTACTTCTTAAATAAATAAGTAAAATTTTTAACGATGGTAAGTTCTCCAAATGATTTTGATACTTTTATCATCTCTAATATCTTTCCACCCATACGCGTCATCTTAACATCCAGTTTAAGTTGATCGGTATTTTTCTTTGCAGTGGCTTTTTCGGCAATATCATCAAAAGAATCCAGTCGCGATTTACTTTTTGTGGTACGTGCTTTTGGCATTCTGCGCACCCATTCCAGTTCGCGGCGGTAAGTATTTTTTATTTTATCCAGTTCACTTGCTTCTGCAATTTCTCTGTTTGCTTTTTTCTCTACAAATAAAGAAAAATTCCCATTGTATTGATAAAGTTTTCCATCTTCCAGTTCAATAATCTGATTACATACTCTATCTAAAAAATACCTATCGTGCGTAACTAATAAAATGGTCATGTTTTTAGTGGTAAGATATTCCTCCAACCATTCTATCATTTCAATATCTAAATGATTCGTTGGCTCATCCATGATTATAAAATCTGGTTCGAGTATCAATAATTTAGAAAGTGCTATACGTTTTTTTTGACCTCCGCTTAAAGTATTTACCGGTTGTTCAAGGTCTGTTATTTTTAATTGGGATAGAATTTGTTTGATCTTCAATTCATAATCCCAGGCCTCCAAAACTGTCATTTGTTCGTGTGCATTTTCCAATTGCAGCGCAGTTGTTTCGTTGTATTCGTGATGTTGCGCAATTAAGGCCTCTTCATAATCCGTTATTGCTTTTATAATAGGCGAATCACCACTCAATAAATTTTCAAGAATGGTATGCGATTCGTCCAGGTCGGGATCTTGTTCCAGATAACCTGTTGTTATTCCCTTCCGCAGGGTAAATTTTCCGGAATCGGCAATTTCCTTGCCCATAATAATTTTCATGAGGGAAGTTTTACCCGCCCCATTTTTTGCAACCAGTGCAACTTTTTGACCTCTGTTTATACCGAAAGAGATATTTTCAAACAGCACTTTTGTATCGTAAGTTTTCGAAAGTGCCTCAACTAAAAGATAATTCACGGCGCAAAGGTAGGGAGTTTGAAGCGCAGGTGGAAATTTGGTAGAAAGGTTTTTATGGTTAGTTAGGTCCGCAACCCAGAACTTAGAACCAGTGGCAGTTGGCAGTGGCAGTAGGCAGTTGGCAGTGGCATTCCTTGTCGTGGTAACGAGAATTGTTTTAAATGGTAGAGACGCAATGCATTGATTTTATACAATTTAGAACAATTTTCAACCCAGAACTTTGAACTCTGAACCAGTGGCAGTTGGCAGTGGTCAACCCGGAATTCAGAATTCAGAACTATTTGCAGTCGCAGTGGCATTGGCAGTTGGCAGTTGTGAACCCATAACTCCGAACCCCGAACTTTGCATCAAAATTTAAGGTTGTTAACTATTGTCAGCAGTTCTGAATGTGATTTCATTTAGATTTGTAATTCCAATTGTACTATGGAAACATTAGACCCGCTAGTTGTAGAAAAAGAGAAGAAACTCATTGTAAAGGAGTATCGCAATCTGCTGCGCGGATTGAAAAATAATATGACTGCGGCAGAACGGAAACAGATTCGCCTTGCTTTTGAGATGGCTGTGGATGCGCACAAAAATATGCGCAGAAAAAGCGGCGAACCATATATTATTCATCCATTAAAGGTTTCACAAATTGTGGTAAATGAGATGGGATTGGGAGCTACGGCAGCTATTTGTGCTTTATTGCACGATGTTGTGGAGGATACAGAACTCACACTGGATGATATAAAAAGAGAATTCGGAATTAAAGTTGCGCGTATCATTGATGGCCTCACAAAAGTTTCCGGAGTTTTTGACCTTACCAGTTCTATTCAAGCGGAAAATTTTAAAAAATTATTGCTCACACTTGCCGATGATGTGCGTGTTATCCTGATAAAAATTGCCGATCGTTTGCACAATATGCGAACGATGGATAGTATGCCGCGCAAGAAACAATTAAAAATCGCATCGGAGACCTTATATTTATACGCGCCACTTGCACACCGGCTCGGATTTTATGCAATAAAAAGTGAATTAGAAGACCTGGGTATGAAATACCAGGAAGGTGAGGCATATAAAGATATTGCCCGTAAACTTGCCGATACAAAGCGCGAGCGCACGCGTTACATGAACGAATTCATGAAACCTATTCGCGATCGTTTGGAAAAAGAAGGATTTGCTTTTGAAATGTACGGGCGGCCAAAAAGTATTTATTCCATTTATAATAAGATAAAAAATAAGGGAGTTGTTTTTGATGAAGTGTACGATCTGTTTGCAATTCGCGTGATATTAAACTCACCTGTAGAAATTGAAAAATCGGATTGTTGGAAAGTGTATTCCATGGTTACGGAATTATATCATCCGAATCCCGATAGATTGCGCGATTGGATTTCTACACCGAAAGCAAATGGATACGAAAGTTTGCATACAACAGTAATGGGTCCGAAGGGAAGGTGGGTGGAAGTGCAAATTCGCACAAAACGTATGGATGAAATCGCAGAAAAGGGATTTGCGGCGCATTGGAAATATAAGGAAGGTTCTAATGATAAAGCATTGGACAATTGGTTGCGGGAAATAAGAGAATTATTGCGCAATCCCGAATTTAATGCATTGGAATTTTTGGATGATTTCCGTTTGAATTTATTTTCTAAAGAAATATATGTATTTACTCCTAAAGGTGATCTCAAAATATTACCCCAGGGAGCAACTGCACTCGATTTTGCCTTTGAGATTCATACGGATGTGGGTTATCATTGTATTGGTGCAAAAGTAAATCACCGGTTGATCCCGATAAGTCATATTTTAACTAATGGCGATCAGGTAGAAATTATTGCTTCAAAAAAACAAAAACCGAATGAAGATTGGTTGAATTTTTTAATTACTTCACGTGCGCGAAGTAAAGTAAAAACTGCACTCAAAGAAGAAAAACGCGCAATTGCTTTGGAAGGAAAAGGGGTGTTGGAAAAACGCATGAAAGGTATTAAAGCACAATTTAATGATCGCAATATTCAGGTGTTGATGGAATATTATCGTCAGCCTACCAGTATGGAATTATATTATCGCATTGCGACGAAGGATATTTCGTTAAAAGAATTAAAAGATTTTACACTGCATGTCGGCAAACTTGTTCCTCCTGTAATAGATAAGGAAGCTCCGGTGGATTATGAACGCATAGAAAAAATTGCAACTTCCAACGCAGAATTATTAATTTTTGATAATGCAATGGATAATATTGCATATTCATTAGCAAAATGTTGCAACCCAATTGTTGGTGATGATGTTTTCGGATTTGTTTCCATTAATGAAGGAATTAAGATTCACAAAACAAATTGCCCAAATGCCACTGAGTTGATGAGTAAATTCGGATACAGAATTGTAAAAACACGCTGGACACAGCAAAAAGACATTGCCTTTTTAACCGGAATTAAAGTAACGGGATTAGATGATGTTGGATTAGTAAATAAAGTAACCCATATTATTTCGGGTGATATGAAATTAAATATGCAAAGTCTTGTTATGGATGCCAAAGAAGGATTATTTGAAGGAACTATAAAAACCTATGTAAAAAATACCGAACAATTAGAAACATTGTTAAGAAAATTGCGCGCCATGAAAGGAGTAATTTCTGTAACAAGATTGGAAAATTAATTAATTTTTAATCCAGCGTTGGACAACTATTTATATTCGCGCCCCAAAAATTTTATTTTTAAATAAAACATGAAACAAACAAAAAATACCATTTTTGAAGAAATAAAAAATATTTTTTCAGCCCACCTCGAAACCAAAGGTTTACGTAAAACACCGGAACGTTTTGCGATACTGGAAGAAATTTACAGCAGAACTGATCATTTTGATGCAGAAAGTTTGTATACGCATATCCTCCAAAAAAACTACAGAGTGAGTCGTGCAACAATTTACAATACCTTGGATTTGCTTTTGACCTGCGATCTGATCACGAAACACCAGTTTGGAAAAAATCTGGCACAGTATGAAAAATCGTATGGATATAAGCAGCACGATCATATTATATGTGTGGATTGCAAAAAAGTTGTCGAATTTTGTGACCCGAGGATACAACAGATACAATCGATGATGGGAGATCTGTTGAATTTTAAAATAACACATCATTCCCTCAACTTGTATGGCATTTGCGGAAGCTGTCAGAAGTTGCGCGAAATCAACGAACAAAAAACACAAGAGAAAACAGAAGTATAAAACAGCAAGAAAAAAAATAAAATGGAATTTAATATTCAAAAGAAGAAAAGTCACACTTTAGTTATAAAACTCGACGGCAGATTAGTGGGTGAATTTCAAACCATCACCCTCAACGACGAACTTAAAGATCTGATTGAGGATAAATATTATCGCATCATTTTCGACATGAGCGAGCTGGAGTATATAAACAGCACCGGATTAAATTTTTTCCTAAAAGTATTAACCAAAGTAAGAAAATTTGACGGCGAAGTTGTAATGTGTTCCCTCAATAAATTATTACTTGAATTAATGGTAACAACAAAATTGAATTCTTTTTTTACGATTTGCGAAAATGTAGAAGAGGCATTGGAGCATTTAGAGAAGGAGAAGATTTGAAGAATCGTGAATCCGGAATAAAGTGTACTGTTGAAAAAAAGTTGCATGACTTCAATTATCGCTACTCACCAACAATAAAAACTTTCGGCTATCGATAAGTAAACTCATTACTCATTACTCATAACTCATTTAGTAAATCGTGAATCCGGAATAAAGTGTACTGTTGAAAAAAAGTTGCATGACTTCAATTATCGCTACTCACCAACAATAAAAACTTTCGGCTATCGATAAGTAAACTCATTACTCATTACTCATTACTCATTACTCATTACTCATTACTCATT
>CAZXBG010000076.1:0-19169 GCA_964638865.1 uncultured Chitinophagales bacterium
AATCAAACATTGCCCGGCTGTTAATTGGTACATTGCTACATTTTCGGCTGTTAATTGGTACATTTTCACCTGTCTCAATTTTCAATTAAATTTGCTCCATGCAATTCTGGCCCTCCGTTTTCACCCTTTTCAAAAAAGACCTCCTTTTTGAAATGCGGCAGAAATATGCCATTAGCGGAATCATGTTATACATGTTTTGCATCGTTTTTATCATTTTTATGACCTTTAACGAGGTTCGCGGACCCGTTTGGGTAGTGCTATTTTGGATAGTGATACTTTTTACAGCAGTTAATGCCGTTGCAAAAAGTTTTTTACAGGAAAGTCCAGGCCGGCAGTTGTATTATTATACCCTCGCTAGTCCTCAGGCGATAATTCTCGCTAAGATTTTTTACAATATATGTGTTATGTTGTTTTTATCTGCTGTTGCGCTGTTGTTTTACAGAATTACCTCAGGATATCCCATTATTGACAACAGATCCTTTTTATTCGCGCTTGCACTGGGTGCAATTGCCCTCGCAACAACCTTTTCGATGATCTCCGCAATTGCTTCCAAAGCCTCTAACAGCGGTACTTTGATGGCAATCCTCTCCTTCCCTATGCTCATCCCGATTTTGCTCATACTCATCAGAATTTCACTGAACGCATTGCAGCAAAACAATCTTATGGTAAATGCTCAAGATCTTTTGTATTTGTTGGGATTAAATGTGCTCATAATTGCTATGGCTCTTATTTTATTTCCTTACCTTTGGCGCGACTAAGAAAACAGATTTAACCTGTTTTTGAGGAAAAAGTTGATTTTAGAATGCTGAAACAGTTGCATAAAAGGTGGTGGAAGGTGCTTGGAATTATTCTGCTGGCTTACACCTTTATCGTTGGATTATTGATCAAAACCCCTGATGTTCCGCTTTTACACGAAACTGTCAGAAATCTTTTCTTCCATGTTCCCTGCTGGTTTGCCATGATATTATTAATGCTGATCTCTTTGGTATACAGTATCAAATTTCTCAGGACAGGAAAAAAAATATATGATTTAGCAGCATTAAATCTCATCAAATCCGCAATGGTATTCGGAGTTCTCGGTTTTATAACAGGCATGCTGTGGGGGAACTACATTTGGGGTAACCTCATATCCTGGATCACAAATGATGTTAAAACGCTGGGAGCAGCTATCGGATTATTGATTTATTTTGCCTATTTTGTTTTGAGAGGTTCCATTGAAGATGAAGAAAAAAGAGCAAAGGTTTCTGCCGTTTATAGCATTTTTGCATTTGTATTATTAAATGTTGCAATAAATGTAGTTCCCCGTTTAACCGATTCTTTACATCCCGGAAGTGGCGGCAATTCGTCATTTACTGTTTATGATCTTGATAGCAGCATGCGCGTTGTATTTTATCCCGCTGTAATTGCCTATTTTTTATTAGGATGCTGGATCTCCTCCATACTTGTGAGGATAAGTATTTTACATTACAAAAACAATAATATTCCAATTGAATGAAAAAAGTATTTAAATTTCTTCCTTATATTTTATCATTTCTTTTTTTGATTTCAGAGGTTACCTTTGCGCACGCTCAAAATGAGCCGTCAACGAATTCTAACAATACTATCGATAATGTATTGAGAAGTAACGGGATGATCTACGTAGTAGTAGGTGTAATTGTTATCATTTTAGCTGGTTTGATTTTATATCTTACCTCCATTGATAAAAAGGTTTCAAAACTGGAAAAAGAAATGCATGAAAATAAATAAACAACTGCATGTAAGTTGTTTTCTTTTTTAATTAATTATTTATTTTATTAACAAATTCACAAATCAAAAAAAACCAATATCAATTTATGTCAAATACAAGTTTCTTTCAGAGTGTTGAAAAAAATTTCGAAAAGGCAGCAAATATTACCGGCCATCCTCGTGGCCTGCTGGACCAAATCAGAGTATGTAACTCTGTGTATCACATGAAATTTCCTGTAAAGGTAAGAGGCGAGTTTCAGGTAATTGAAGCCTGGCGCGTGCAACATTCGCAACACCGCACACCAACAAAAGGCGGTATTCGTTACGATTCCATGGTTAATGAGGATGAAGTTATGGCACTTGCCAGTTTAATGACCTATAAATGTGCAATTGTAGATGTTCCCTTTGGCGGAGCAAAAGGCGGTATCAAATTAAATCCAAAAGATTTTTCAACTGAAGAATTGGAAAGAATTACCAGAAGATATGCAGCGGAATTATGCAAAAGACAAATGTTAGGCCCTGGTCTCGATGTTCCTGCACCTGATTATGGAACAGGGGAAAGAGAAATGAGTTGGATAGTGGATACTTATATGGCGTTAAATCCCGGTAATGTGGATGGATATGCATGTGTTACCGGAAAACCTGTTTCACAACACGGAATTAACGGAAGAAGAGAAGCAACAGGATTAGGTGTTTTTTTCGGAGTGCGTGAAGCTTGTAGTTTTGAAGAGGACATGAAAATAATTGGGCTTACTACGGGATTAAAAGGTAAGACCGTTATTGTTCAGGGCTTAGGAAATGTTGGATATTATTCTGCGAAATTTTTTCAGGACGGTGGTGCAATCATCGTCGGTATCGGCGAATATGAAGGTGCAATTTATAATGCAAATGGATTGGATGTAGATGCTGTGTTTAATCACAGAAAATCAACAGGTTCTATTTTAAATTTTGAAGGCGCAACCAATTTAGCTGTTACCTCTGAAATTTTGGAACAACCATGCGATATTTTAATTCCTGCTGCTTTAGAAAATGTAATTCATGAAGGTAATGCTGCTAAAATAAAAGCAAAGATTATTGGTGAAGCCGCGAACGGACCTGTAACATCTGATGCAGATGAAATATTGAATGAAATGGGTGTAATGATAATACCCGATATGTTTTTAAATGCCGGCGGTGTAACTGTAAGTTATTTTGAATGGCTTGCGAATTTATCGCACGTGCGTTTTGGCCGACTGGAAAAACGATTTGAACAGGGAAGTAATACACGAATAGTAGATACTATTGAAGAACTTACCGGTAAAAAACTTACTGCAGCGGAAACCAACAGAATCGTAAAAGGTCCGGATGAGATTGATCTTGTTAGAAGCGGATTAGAAGAGACTATGATTAATTCTTACCACGCCATAAGAGAAGAATTAAAAAGAAATGACAAATGCACAAATTTAAGAACAGCTGCATTTGTTTTCGCAATCAATAAAATTGCAAGCGATTATTTGGCTATGGGTATTTTCCCTTGATAAATGATCCGATATATTCTGAAAGGATCCTTTCCGCCCGCGGTTAGGATCCTTTTATTTTTAGAAAATATCAGGTTGCCATGAATTTGTATTAACTTTATAGTCACTAACATCTTACAAATAAATATTCATAATATGAAAACGACCCTAATCCTTTTAGTTGCTTTTATTTCCTTTACTGCATGTGGCAAAAAAACCTCAGAGGTAAAGGAAACCAATACCGGTAATTCGGATAGTACAAATATTTCAATTTCGAATGACGATTCCGCAGAAATAAAAATAACAGTAAATGGCGAAGAGGTAGTAATTCAACCTAAAAAAGAGACAACACCACCAGCTACAATAGAAGACGATATGCAAACAGGAGTTATCTTTAAAAAGGCAGATGCCTATATCATTCGCGAAACTTTGCCGAGTGGCGTAATTGTTGATTATTACGCGGAAAATTTGGGTGATGAATTTAAAAAAGAAGGTTTGCGGGTAAAATTTAAAGGCACCTTGTTAGAAATTCCTTCCAACGTTCGCATGATAGGAAAACCAATAAAACTCACAAAAATTATGAAAGCATAATTAGAAAAGGAACTTAGATTCACCCTTCTAAATTTAAAATGCAAGTTGAAATTGCACTTGTGCAACATCATTTATATCCTTTCTTGAAATAAAATTATATAAATAATTTTACGATGTAGTGTAACTTACGATCTTCTCAAACGTCACGGTCAAAATAACTTTATGAGATTAATTTATATAATCCTTTTTATATTTCTGATAAATAACGCATTTTCCCAAGTGTATTCCGGCATGGTAAAAGATGTTTCCACAGATCTTCCACTGGCCTTTGTAAATATTGGAATACCAAAAAAAGCAACGGGAACGGTATCGCAATTTGATGGTACTTTTCATTTGAATATTCCTGAAGCAAATATATCCGACACGCTGAGAATTTCGATGATAGGATATAAAACTCTCCAAATACCGGTTAAAATATTTCTTTCCGATTTTGCAAATACGAATAAAGCAATAACACTGGAACCGGATATAAAAGCATTGACAGAAGTTGTAATCAGACCCAGAAATATGAAAGAGGTTATACTTGGAAATGAAAATAATTCTCCAAATGTTTCAGCAGGATTTTTGACAGATGATCTTGGTTCCGAATTGGGAACCGTGATGAACTTAAAGGATGGTAAAACCTATTATTTAAAATCCTGCGGTTTCAACTTTGCGAAGGTTAATTTTGACAGCATAATTTTCAGAGTAAATATTTATGATCTTGAAGGCGGTCTTCCGGGTGAATTGCTCATTTCCCTTCCAATTTATGTTACGGTGTATCGCGATCAGAGAAATGTTGTTGTTGACCTTTACCCTTACGATATAAAAGTAGACGATGATTTTGTTTTATCGCTCGAATGGTTGCAGGATCTTCCGGATAAAACTAATGCCGTGATGTTTTGTGCCGGTTTCTTCGGGAATAAGGTTGTTTTTCGTCAAACAAGCCAGGCAAATTGGGCCGGATTCCCCCTCGGTATAGGAATTTGGTGCAAAGCCGAATTTGAGAAGTAGTTTTTTAATACCCATTTCTTCTATAAAAAACATTTATAGTTTTTGAGTTCATGCGTATCTTTGCGCCATGGAAGAAAATCAGTCGAAATCAGATAAAATTGCATCATTCGATGCCAGCGGCGTTGGTGTTTCAAATAACCAATTATTCGGGCTCCCTTTTACCTATGCCGAAAGTGAACTTATTTTATTTTCAGTTCCTTGGGAAGCAACAGTTTCTTACCGGGATGGAACAGCCAAAGGTCCTGAAGCAATTTTAAAAGCTTCTACACAAGTTGATTTATACGACAACGACAATCCCAACGGATGGCATTCCGGTATTTATACCAATAAATTTTTTGCCTCTTTAAAAAAGAAAAATGGAGAAATACGAAAAGTAGCGTCCACCTATATAAAATCATTAGAGAAAGGAAAAGCAATAAATACAGCATCTGTTTTAGACGTAGTAAATGCTGCTTGTGAAAAAATGAATAAACAGGTAAAAACGGAAGCTACCAAGATTCTAAATGACAATAAAATTCCGGGATTAATTGGAGGCGATCACAGCACACCACTTGGATTAATGGAAGCCCTGGGCGAAAAACACGGAGGTTTTGGTATTTTACAAATAGATGCACATGCCGATCTTCGAGAGGCCTATGAAGGATTTACCTATTCACATGCCAGTATCATGTTCAATGCCTTAAAAATTGAAAATGTGAAAAAACTGGTGCAGGTTGGAGTAAGAGATATTTGTGATGATGAAATAAATATTATTGATAGTTCAGATCGCAGAGTTGTGACTTTCTTTGACTACGAATTAAAAAATGCAATGTTCAACGGAATTCAATGGTCAACAATTTGTCGCCAGATTGTAGAAGAATTACCGAAGAATGTTTACATTAGTTTTGATATTGATGGATTAGTTCAAACATTCTGCCCTAATACCGGTACGCCAGTTCCGGGAGGGTTGTTATATGAACAGGCAATTTATTTATTAAATGAAATTATTACATCCGGCCGCATAATAATTGGTTTTGATATTGTAGAAGTTGCACCGGGAGCCGATGAGTGGGATGCAATTGTTGGTGCGCGATTATTATACAAATTATGCAACCTCGCATTAAAAAGTAATGTCCAAATTGTGTAATAAAATATTATTTGTTTTGGTTTGCATTTTTTTTTGTGCATGCAAATCACCATTAGAAAAAATATCTTCTATACCAATAACAGATTTATATAATGAGGAGATCACACTTTCTGAAATCTCTGACCATACAGCAACAGTAATAACATTTTTAAGCCCTGAATGTCCCTTAAGCGAAAATTATACAAAGACCTTAAATGATATTCAACAGGAATTTAAAGGGAAGAATATTGATTTTATTAATATTTTTCCGGGCACATTTTACAGTGCTGAAGAAATTCATTCATTTATCAAAACCTATAATTTAAAACTAAATAATTTGCCGGATAAAAAATTATTACTGGTAAAATATTTGAATGCAAGTATAACCCCTGAAGTATTTGTTTTGAACAATAAAGGATCCGTGGTTTACAGCGGCGCCATCGACAACTGGGCAATTGACCTCGGTGAAAAACGGCAGGTAATTACCGAATTTTATTTAAAGGATGCTTTAAATGCAATACTGCAAAATAAAAAGATAACGATATCAAAAACCAAGGCCGTTGGATGTTTCATTGAAACAGATTAATATATTAAAAGAGCAAAGGAGGTATTGCTTAAAAAGAAATTACTATTTTAGCATCCAATGAATACAGGCAGCATCTTTTTCACTTTATTGTTTCTTACTTCCATTTTAATCGGATGCAAGCAGAATACACAGGGGATAGCAGTTCCGGAAGATCTCAATTACCATGAACATATTGCCACAATAATTTATAAGAATTGTACCCCATGTCACCGCTCCAATTCAGCCGGACCCTTTTCACTTGCCAGTTATGAACAGGTTAAAGGGAAATCAAAAACCATCGTAAAAGTTACGCAATCACGTTTCATGCCACCCTGGCCTGCCGATCCAACTTATACTAATTTTAAAGGAGAAAGAATTTTAAGTGAAACCGAAATTGAAATGATACGCGTATGGGCTGAAGATGGTTGTAAAGAAGGTGATGTAACCAAAAAACAAGATCCACCCAATTTCCCTGACGGTTCCCAGATAGGAGTACCGGATCTGGTAATTCCATTTCCGGAAATATTTTTGGAAGGAAATAACAAAGACCATTTTTTTCTGGTAAAAGTTCCTTTTGAAATCCCCGAAGATAAATATGTAAAAACCATTGAATTTATTCCTGGCAATAAAAAACTAGCGCATCACATGAATGCTAATTTAATTCAATATGAACCCGGGAAAAAGAAAAATGTTTTTGGAGGAGAAAAAATAATTGCAACTAATTTAGCAGAAAGTGCCGAGACCGTGCAAACTGCAATGGATAATAAAAATGATGATGGCACTTACCCCATTCTTGTTCCTCTTGTTTGCAATTATTTACCCGGCGTGTCTCCGGCATTATATCCTGAAGGTATTGGAGGATTTAAAATGAATAAACAAGGAGTGTTTTTTATTAATGATTATCATTTCGGTCCGGGAGCCCGCGACACTGTTGATGCGAATTCTGTGTTAAATATCTTTTTTGATGATGCTCCGCCTAAACGACCCACTTATGAAATACTATTAGGTTCGCTCGGAGTTGCACCGGTAAAACCGGCTTTGGTTATTCCCGCAAATGAAATAAAAACGTTTACCATAGATTATTTGGTGCAAGAAGATATGAGTTTACTCACAATTAATCCGCATATGCATTTGCTGGGAAAAACTTTTTTAGCCTATGCACTTACTCCACAAAAGGATACTATCCCGTTGATAAGAATAAATAAATGGGATTTCAGATGGCAGTATTTTTACACTTTTAAAAAAGTTGTTAAAATACCGGGTGGTTCAACCATACATGTGGAAGGCACTTATGATAATACAGAGAAAAATATCAACAACCCTTATTTTCCCCCACAAGTAATTATTGACAGAGGGGATAAGTTTGACAGTATGAAAACCACCAATGAAATGTTGCAATTTATCATCACCTTTATGGAATATCACGAAGGGGATGAAAATATAAACCTTGAATAACAGATATATTTTTATTTGCGAATTGCAGCATGAAAAAAATATTCCCATATATTACAAAACCAATTCTCATTATCAGCCTTGTTAGTTTATTCACCGACATGGCAAGTGAAATGTTATATCCGGTAATGCCGATATTTCTCACATCCATAGGGTTTTCTGCAGTATTGATAGGTGTTTTGGAAGGATTTGCAGAAATGATTGCAGGCTTAAGTAAAGGATACTTCGGACAATTATCGGATGTGCGACAAAAACGATTGCCCTTTGTACAAGCCGGATATTTATTAAGTGCAATTTCCAAACCCATGCTTGCAATATTTGCCACTCCGGTTTGGATATTTTTTACAAGAACCGTTGACAGACTCGGAAAAGGTTTACGCACAGCCCCGCGCGATGTATTATTATCTGCACAAACTGCTCCGGAAAATAAAGCCAAAGTATTCGGTTTTCACCGAAGCATGGATACTTTTGGTGCTGTATTAGGACCATCGATTGCGCTTGTATTTTTGTATTTTTATCCTGGCTCCTATAAAACATTATTTGTGATCGCATTTATTCCGGGTATTGCCGCAGTTATCTTTACTTTGTTTCTTAAAGAAAAAAAAGTTCCTCCGCTTGATAAAAAAATTAATTTTTTCTCCTTCCTAAAATATATTAAAACCTCCGACCAACAATATCGTAAATTACTTTTAGGACTTTT
The DNA here is from genome assembly GCA_964638865.1 of uncultured Chitinophagales bacterium. Classification (GTDB taxonomy): domain Bacteria; phylum Bacteroidota; class Bacteroidia; order Chitinophagales; family BACL12; genus UBA7236. The sequence continues at coordinate 8,628 of CAZXBG010000076.1, forward strand.
AATATTTGCTTTAGTAAACAGTTCAGATATTCTGCTTTTATTAAAAATGAAAGAATCAGGAATGGATGATAGTACAATTATTATGGTATATATTTTTTACAATTTAGTATATGCTTTATTATCCTTTCCGGCAGGCATAATTGCAGATAAGGTAGGAATAAAAAAAACCTTTATTTTTGGTTTATTCCTTTTCGTAATTGTGTATGCCGGATTTTCACTTACTGATCAGAATTGGGTATACTGGATACTGTTTTTCCTTTATGGAGTTTATGCCGCTTGTACTGAGGGCATAGCAAAAGCCTGGATCACAAACATCAGTTTTGCAAACGAAGCCGGCACCGCAATTGGAACTTACGCCTCCCTTTCGAGTTTAGGCGCCTTTGTTGCATCTGCCAGTGCCGGATTGTTATGGGCACTTTTTAATGCCGAAACAGCTTTCGCCTTCACGGCTATAGTGGCCTTCGCAACCGCCATCTATATGTTCACCGTACCTTATAAACTGCAGAAAACTGTGTAAACTAACTCCTTCAATTCACAAAAATCTGACGTATATTCGCCATTGATTTGGTACCGATATATGCACAACAACCTCCATGCTTTATCACAAAATTTATTTCATTGGGCCATTGTCTCTCTAAATTTTTAATCGTAACAATCACATGAAATTAATTGATACGATTAAAAGGACAAATCTGATTACCACAGCTAACCTGACTATCAGAGGTGCAACGCTGATCGGAAAGTTCTTATTAGTATACTTTTTAGCAAAAAATTTAACGGTTGAACAATACGGGGTTTGGGGAATATTTACCACTTCTATCGCTTTATCACTTTATGTAGTAGGTTTAGATTTTTATACCTATTCCTCTCGACGAATATTGGATTTTGATGTTGCAGACAGAAGTCCCATGTTGCGCGATCAATTAGTTTTTTATTTAATCAGTTATCTGGTTTTATTTCCGCTTTTAGGACTACTTTTCGTATTTAATGTAATAGAACTCCGGTTCGCAATTTTCTTTTATGCCATCCTTCTTTTTGAACACCTTGCACAGGAAGCATACCGAACCTTCGTGGTATTTTCTAAACCGATTACAGCCAATATCATTTTATTTCTACGCACCGGTTTTTGGGCCTACTTATTATTGATACTTTGGATGAGTGGTTTCGATGGATTGAGAAATTTGAAGGCAACCTATTTATTCTGGTTAGGTGGTGGCGCCTCTGCAGTTGGTGTATCCTTGTTTTTTCTTGCTAAAATTAAATTTAAGTCAGTAAGGCATATCCCTATTGACTGGGCATGGATAAAACAGGGAATTAAGGTGAGTTCTCTATTTTTTATCGGAACTGTAGGATATAAAATTATAGAATTTGCCGACAGATATTTTATTGATTTTTATCACACAAAAGAAGCAGTTGGGGTTTACACCTTATATGCAAATATGTGCAATATCATTGAAACTTTTGTGCATACGGCAGTTATTATTACATTTTCACCTCGTTTGATTGAAACATTTCACAAGAATAATTACGACTACCGCAAAACACTGGGACAGTTTGCGAAACAAGTTGTAATATATTCTATTTTAATATCTATTGCCTTATCCTTACTTATTATTCCGATGTTCCGCTCATTGGAGGATCCGCTTTACATGCAAGATTATAATGTATTTTTGGTATTGGTTTTATCCAAGATCATTCTAAACTTCTCCTTGATATTTCATTATATTTTATATGTTAGAAAAAATGATTTCCCTATCATTAAAGCAACTGTTTTGGCAGCGGTGATCAATATTTTGCTCAATTTTATACTAATTCCGTCAATGAATATCATGGGAGCTGCTCTTGCAACTGTTATCAGCTTCCTTATTGTAATGTTCATGAAAATGTATTACACCCGAAATTTACCGGAAGCAAAACAAATTATTTACCTTCGATTCTTAAGGAATAGAAAAAAAGTGAAAAAAAATAATAATGTCTAAATTGACCACGGTTTAATGAAACAATATTTTGAAAATATCGAATGGTGGGATTATTTACTATTTCTTGTCTATAATGGAATTTTTTGTTATTTGTTACATCGTATAGGAGATGTATTTTTTGAGATCAACAAAAAAGCACTTCGAATATTCCTTCTTATTTTTCAGGTTTATTTTATACTGATCGTGTTAGATAGCTTTTTAAACTTTCTACCCTATTTACCAGATTCTGATCTTTATTCCTACATGATCAGCAGTCATCAATATCCGGAAACCAGTTCAGAAAATATTTTGGTGTTGTATTATCTCAGTTTATTTATCGGATTAATTTGTTTAAATTCTCCGGTAATCTATATATTCTTTTGCATATTTTTATATATTTTAGCCTTAATGACTTTTTTACGAGCCTGGAAAAAGATTAATCCTTCTTTTTCTATTACCAATGAAATTACTTTCTCCCTTTTATGTTTTGCATGGCCTGCGGCCGCCATTTATTTAACTGCTCCACTAAGAGAGGCTTTCGTATTATTTGGATTTGCAGTGTTTTTTAATGGATTTTTACATTTTATTTACCACAAACAATGGAAAGCATTAATTATTGGAAGCATTATAATTTGCGCTATTCGGTTGCAACTTATCGTTTTTGTTTTTCCTATAATCGGTATTTTGGTGGTTTATAAATTGAAGATGCATGCAATTTATAAATCCGGTATTCTGGCTATCACAATATTAATAGCGATTTTAACGGTGAGATATGTTTTGGTTGAAAAACCACTCTCCCCACAAACAATGGCAGAACTCAGAAATGTAAACATCAGCCATGCCGGACCGCTGGGCTACGGAAACGTGGAGTGGGATTCTTATGCAGATATGGCCAGAGATTATCCTTTTATAATCGGACAGTTTATTTTTTCACCGCTGCCTATTTTTGTTGACCACGATCCGCTTTCCACTTTTATTCCATTTTTAGATCTATTATTCATGATAGTCTTATTAATTGCCATTTTCATTAAATTCCGATATCATCTCAAACATCACAAATCAATATTATTATTCCTGCTATTTTATATAATACTTTTTGGCGCATATGAATATCATATCACAGGCGCAGTAAGACACCGAATGCCCATTATGCTGATATTTATGCTATTAGCAACCTCAACAATAAGTAACCTGTTATTCAAGAAAAAACCAAATGAAAAAACTGAGCATACTGCTGTCGACAATTAATGACAGAATTTATGCAGCCGAATCTATTTTACTTCAAAACTTTGAGGACACTGAAATTATTGTAGTACACCAAATAACCGAATCCAATACCTCCGAAAAATATGTTTCATTTTATGCTAAATATGACAAAGATAAAATCAAATTTATATCCCGGTTCGAAAAAGGAACGGGAAGAAGCCGAAATTGCGCAATGGAAAATGCCGATGGAGACTTATTTTATTTATGTGATGATGATCTGATTTTTAAAGAAGATTTTTATCGTAACATAATGGAGGCATCAGCACAATTTCCTTCCGCAGATATAATGACATTTAAAGTAGAAACAACGGACAACCAACCCTATAAAAATTATCCTGTTTCTTCATTTCCGCACAACTTACGCAGCAGCGCAACGGTTTCGATAGTAGAAATGGTAATCAGAAAAGCGGCATATCAAAAAGGCTTGGTAAATTTTGATGAACGTTTCGGATTGGGAACAAAATACAATACCGGGGAAGAATTTGTAATGTTAAGCGATGGGCTGAAAAAAGGGTTAAAGGCAGTTTACGTTCCGGAATACCTTGTGCAACATCCTCCGATAAGTTCAGGAAAAATATTTAATAAAGAAGTAGCATTCGATAAAGGCGCTATGATAGCAAAAGTGTATGGATGGAAATTTTTAATCATAGACGGATTATTTGCAATACGAAAGTATAGGGAATATAAAAAATCGCTGGGGTTGTTTACTTTTATCTACCATATCTATAAAGGAAGTTTTAAATTTTTACTTAATGGCTGAACCTCTTGTATCTGTTATAATGCCGGTGTATAATTCAGAACGTTTTCTGGAGGATGCCATCAGGTCTGTTTTGAATCAGGTTTACATGAATTGGGAACTCTGGTTAATTGATGATAATAGCAGTGATAATTCCAGGCAAATAATTTCAAACTTTACTGCTATAGATAAAAGGATCAAAAGTATTTTTCTTGCCACAAACGGTGGAACAGCAATAACAAGAAATACGGCAATTTTAAGATCCGAAGGAAAATATATTGCTTTTTTAGATGCGGATGATCTTTGGTTAAACGAAAAATTATCACAACAGATCAGTTTTATGGAGGTGAATGAACATTCATTCACTTATACCAATTATACCACGATGGATGAAAATGGCAATGACCTGAAAAAAACAATTCATGCTCCCAAAACAGTGCGTTACAGACAATTATTGAAAAATAATACTATTGGTTGTTTAACAGCAGTTTACAATACCGAAAAATTAGGTAAAATGTTAATGCCTGAAATTCGCAAGCGACAGGATTACGGTTTATGGTTGAATATCCTCAAAAAAGGTGTTGTCGGATACGGATTACAAGAATCGCTCGCAATTTATCGAACAGGTGGAACTTCGCTCTCCAATAAAAAAACGAATGTATTAAAATACAACTGGGTATTGTTGCGGAAACATCAGAATTTATCCTTTTTGGTATCTCTATATTATTTCATCTGTTTTATTTTCAACAAGTCCATTAAATATCTTAAACTATGAGTAAAGCATTAATTTTCGGTTCAACTGGCTTAACAGGTTCAACCTTACTTCAACATTTACTGAAGGAAAAGTATTATTCTGAAATTGTTTGTTTTGTCCGTCGTGAAATAACCTCCGCAAATGCAGGACTTAAATATATTGTTACAGATTTTAGGGATCTGGAATCACATGGAAAAGAATTCGAAAATGCCGATGTTTATTGTTGTCTTGGCACTACGATAAAAAAAGTAAATTATGACAAAGAAAAATTTAAGGAAGCTGATCTTTATACTCCCTTATTGATTGCAGGCTGTTCACAAAAGTATAATGCAAATCAATTATTGATCATTTCGGCAATGGGTGCAAATAGCAAATCCTCCATTTTTTATAATAAGGTAAAAGGGGAATTACAGGATAAATTATTTGCGATCAAACTAAATTCGCTGCATATATTACAGCCCTCTTTATTAGTTGGCGACCGCATTGAAAAAAGGGCCGGAGAAAGGATAGGAGAAATAATTTTAAAGCTTACAAAACCATTGTTAATTGGAGGATTAAAAAAATATAGGGCCATTAATGTTTCCGCAATTGCAAAAGCAATGTTAAAATTGGCTAAAGAGCACAAGCAAGGAGCGTATATTTATACATCTGACCTTATTCAACAAATTGCAGATGCGTAATTCGACCAAAGAAAATATTACAGCATTTATTAAAAAAGGTGCCGCTGATATAGGATTTTCTTATTGCGGAATATCAAAAGCGGGACAACTGGATGAAGAAGCCCGATTATTAGAAAAATGGCTGAATCAGAACCGCCATGGCAAAATGTTTTACATGGAGAACCATTTTGATATGCGTATTGATCCCACCAAATTAGTACCGGATTCCAAATCAGTGATTAGTTTAATGTACAATTATTTTCCGGAAAAACATCAACCGGAAAATGCGGGTTACCATATATCTGCTTATGCTTTCGGAGAAGATTATCACGTAGTTATTAAAGATAAATTATATACTTTTATAAACGATATTAAAAATATTGCGGGCGATTTTCATAGCAGGGTATTTGTTGATTCGGCACCGGTTCTCGAAAAAGCATGGGCTCAGAAAAGCGGATTAGGCTGGCAGGGAAAAAATACCAATATCATTAATCCGCGTTCGGGTTCCTTTTTTTTTCTTGCAGAAATTATTTGTGATCTCGAATTGATCTACGACGGTCCCATGAAAGATTATTGTGGAACTTGTACTGCCTGTATTGATGCCTGTCCCACTGACGCGCTGCACGATCCATATTATATTGATGCAACTAAATGTATCTCCTATTTAACCATTGAGCTAAAAGATGAATTTATTTCCACTGAATTTAAAGGCAAAATGGAAGATCGGATATTCGGTTGTGATATTTGTCAGGATGTTTGCCCCTGGAATCGATTTTCCACTCCCCACACGGAAAATAAATTTAAACCAAAACCGGAATTACTGGAATTTAACAAAAAGGATTGGGAGCAACTTTCAGAAGATTTCTTCAACAAAATATTTAAAGATTCTGCTGTACAGAGAACAAAATATAAAGGTTTAAAACGCAATATTGATTTTTTGCGATAACAGATTATTTTGCCAACAATTTATCCAGTAATTCTTCAAAGTTTTTGCAAAATTCTACAAAAATATCTCCGGTTGCGGGTCCGCTGAACCCTGTGTAAATTTCCACCACTTCATGGTCTTTATTGAGAATGATAGTAGTTGGAAAACTCATTACATTATTCAACATTGGCAATACTGTATTTGCATCTTTAGGAAGTCCTGCATTTAAAATTGTATAGTCTATTCCAAAATAAAGTCTTTCTTTTTCAATGTTATTTTTAAAGGATTTTACATCAGGTTTCCGCTCGAATGACAATGCGATTATCGCGAGATCTTTATCCTTATACTTTTCCTCCACCTCACTCAAATAACTTGTTTCATCCATACAATTCGGACACCAGCTTCCGGTAATAATTACGATCACTGCTTTATTATTAAATTGAGCATCCCCCAATGAAACTATATTTCCATTTTCGTCCGGCAAGGAAAATCCGAATTTAGTATTTCCATCTTTAATGTACGTAAGCGATTTCGGATCAGGTAATTGTGCATTTACATTTCTTAATGCAGTAAAAGCAGCTGTATAATGTTTGCCACTCCACCAATTTCCTGTTAAGGTACCATCCTGTTGTATTTTGCCTTTAAACAAAAAAGCATGCGACCCATCAAAGGCAGAAAGGAAAAAACTGTCGGCACTTACTTCACCTTCTAAAAATCGATAATCACCCGTAGTAGTCAAAAATGTACCATTTAAATGTGAAGCTTCCTGCTTAAATATTCCCACAGTTTCCTCCTTACCCGATTCATCGGAAAATGTAGTGGCCCATTTTCCTTCCACATTTTCTGCAGGCAATAATGGTGTTTTTACAAACCGAAACATATCATAAACTTCTGCTTTAAATGTTAAATAATAATTTCCGGATCTTGATTTATCATACCAGATACCGCTTAATTTTTCAAATGAATTATCCGTAAATACAACCCGAATATAGGTATCAAAAACAGGAAAGGCAAGATCGAAGGAGTCATTAGATTTGTAAAGAAAGGTATTAGATATTTGCTCCTGCCCGTTCATTACAGTAAAGATTCCTTTTCCATTCGCATCTATTCTCAGTTCCAATTCAAAAGGAAGTTCACCACCGGGAGTATTTAACACCGCTCTGTATTTCCTATTCAGCTCCGGTAATTTATTGGCAAAAAGCGATGAATATCCTCCCATCAAAAACAAAACTGCGATCCATTTTAATTTCATTCCGTAAGTTTACAGCAAAGTTAGTTTATTGTATAAAGAAATAACTATACAGCAATATCTCGAAAAGGCGCAAAAAGTTCAGATAATTGACGTCCGTTCACCAAAGGAATTTAACCATGCGCATATTCCGGGTGCTGTTAATATGCCCTTGTTTGATGATACCGAACGAGCCATTGTAGGAACTGCCTACAAGCAGGAAGGCAGGGAAATAGCTATTTTAAAAGGTTTAGAAATTGTGGGACCAAAAATGGCCACGATGGTAGCAGAAATTAAAGAACGATTTAGCGACAAAAGTATAATTCTGCATTGCTGGAGAGGTGGAATGCGCAGTAAAAGTGTGGCAACTTTATTTTCTTTTTCTGGAATACGGACGGAAGTAATTATTGGAGGCTATAAATCATATCGCCAAGAGGTTCAAAAATTATTTCTTCAGAATTTTGAATATTTTATTTTAGGAGGGAGAACAGGGAGTGCAAAAACAAAGATTCTTCAGGAACTTAATAAAATAGGCGAACAGGTTATAGATCTTGAGAAACTGGCAAATCATAAAGGAAGTGCATTCGGTGAATTGGGCGAAGATCCTCAGCCCACTACAGAAATGTTTGAAAATTTATTGTTTGAGGAATTGCGATTTCTGGAAACCAATAAAAAAATATGGTTGGAGGATGAAAGTCATCTGATAGGAACCGTTTTTATTCCGGAAACTATTTGGCAACAAATGCGCACTGCACCTGTTATTTATTGCAATTTTCCAACTGAAGAAAGATTAAAATTTTTAGTAGAAACGTACGGGCATTTCGAAAAGGAAGGAGTGATAAATTCCCTTAATAAGATCGCAAAACGATTGGGAGGCCAGCATGCAAAAGCAGCGTTAGAATTTTATGAAGCAGGCAATTTATATGAAGCAACAAAGTTAGTGCTAGTGTATTATGATAAATCATATAATTACGGATTATCTCAACGCATTTCTGAAAATATTTATGAAATAAAAATGAATTTTATAGTACCGGCAAAAAATGCGGAAGAAATACTTCTTTTTGTTGAAGAAAAAACGATTAAGAGTACAATAAATTCTTCTTTCTCAACAGAAAATAATTAAAATACTTTTATTAAAATAATATAATATGGAACTCGAAAAAGAACAAATTAAACTCACACAATATTCGCATGGTGCGGGTTGTGGTTGTAAAATATCGCCCAAAATTCTGGATGAAATATTAAAATCAGTTGGCAAACAAAATATTTTTCCAAATTTATTGGTCGGCAATGAAACAAAAGATGATGCAGCAGTATATGATCTCGGAAATGGTATCGGATTAATTTCCACAACAGATTTTTTTATGCCGATAGTGGATGATGCAGTTAAGTTTGGAAAAATTGCCAGTGTTAATGCAATCAGCGATGTATATGCCATGGGCGGAAAACCATTAATGGCCATTGCAATATTAGGTTGGCCGATAGATAAAATAGAACCTTATTATGCCGGGCAGGTATTGGAAGGTGCGCGACAAGCTTGTGCAGAGGCAGGTATTCCTTTGGCAGGCGGACATAGCATCGATTGTCCGGAACCCGTTTTTGGTCTTGCTGTAAGTGGATTGGTAGATTTACCGCATTTAAAAAAGAATTCCGGTGCCAGTGTGGGATGCAGTTTATATCTCACTAAAAAATTAGGGGTGGGCATATTAACAACTGCACAAAAAAAGGCATTACTAAAGGAAGAGCATGCGGATATTGCACCGGATAGTATGATGGTTTTAAATAAAATAGGAGAAGTATTTGGTAAGTTAAAATATATTGAAGCAATGACTGATGTTACCGGATTTGGATTATTGGGACATTTAACAGAAATGTGTGAAGGAAGTAACCTAAGTGCTGAAATTAAATTTGAATTTGTTCCCACAATTGATACAACCATTTTAAACTATTATCTCGACTTAAAGTCAGTACCTGGTGGAACAATAAGAAATTTCAATAGTTATGGTCATAAAATACAGGGATTAGATGACCATAAAAAAAACATTCTTTGTGATCCGCAAACCAGCGGTGGATTATTGGTTGCAGTGAGCCGTGGATCAGAAGATGAATTTGAAAAAACAGCAAAAGAAAATGGTTTTTTACTGAAGTCCTTTGGAAAGTTGGTTGAAAAAGGTACTTTTGTTATAGAAGTAATTTGAAATAAACATCATTAGTTAGGGATTGCAACAGGTTTTAAAATCAACCAAAACTATGAGGACGACACGCCATTCTTTATTTTATTCATTGCTGTTCCTTGCGTCTATAAAAGCAAGTTTTGGACAACAAGATCTCCATATTAGTATTAGTGGAGGTGGCGGATATACACGTTGGGTTGACGTGGTAAGAAATGTAACTTTTTATGATGCATCGGGAAATGTAATTGATAATGTTCAGGTGAAATCGGTAGGAAGTGGACCGTCTGTTAATTTGCAATCGAAAATCTTATTTCAATTTAAGGATCTTCAAATAGGTTTGGGGGGTGCATTACAACGCGATTTTTTTAGTTATTACCGCACCGAATCAGAAATATCCGGATTAATAGAAATTGATACAACTTATATTAATAATACAATTTATGAATTGCAATATTATTTAATTGGGGGATTTAATTTATTCAAATCGGAGCAGTGGTCGGGAAACCTGAATTTGAATTTTGGCTCTTATTATTTACACAGTGATTATAAAAGTGCTGATATAAAACGCAAAATAAATACAGGAGTTGAATGTGAATTAAATTATTTCATGATTGAAAGTTGGGCTTTACAAATCAATCCAAAATATGAATATGAATTTTTGTCGTTGGATTAACCTTTAGAAGGAAATCCGAACTGGAGTATTCATAATATTTCTGCTACAGTGGGTTTGCGTAAAACCTTTTAAAACAGGCTTTCTGGAGGAAAAAATCACTTTTTTGAAACAAAATTGCGCCAATTTGCTTATAGGGATTTTGTAAGGTGGATGAGGTTGCCGGGAAGGC
>CAZXBG010000077.1:0-1335 GCA_964638865.1 uncultured Chitinophagales bacterium
CATCCCAAAGGAATCATAACCCAAATCCTCAAAACCTACCCCCAAACCACCTTTCATACACTAAATATACATCAAAAGTAGTATTTCAAAATCCACAGCCCGGATACAAGGGATTTGTATAGCTGGAAACAAAATTTAATTGTTGTGTTATTTGACTGCAGGCGAGAGAATCGATGGAGGGGTCGTAGAGATGAATGTTATTTATTCCTATTTTATGGCGGGAGGAAAACATGCCTAAGCCGCCAATGATATTTGTGTATTCAGGTGAAATGTAGTCTTCGTTAATGCCAAGATTTGCTAATACATTAAGGTATTGATCATATACTTCAATTCCGCCGGCGTACCAATAAAAATTAATGGAAGAAAAATATCGTATCGCATTATTATCTTCTTCCAATGCACCGGATAAAAAACTGTATAACAGATCTCTCTCTATGCTGTAAGAAACATTGCCGTTGCCCAATAAATTATCGCCAAATTTATTATTAAATATCTGCCAGTCAACATGTTTAAGCGTGGAATCGCCATTTATTACATTTTTTTCGTAATAATTAAATTGCATCCATAATTCGTAAATTTTACCATTAAGGGCTTGCCTACAGGTGTAGGTTATTTTTGAAGTATCTGTATAATTGATATAGGTTTCGGGCAAAGTGGGATAATACACATAAAAATCACCAACTATATTTGTTTGAGAAGTAATGGTATCGCCCGTAATATTATTTACAACAAATAATTTATAGGACGATAATGAATCCAGATTTTCCGTGATCCTGTATAAAATATTAGGAGAACCTGAAAACAAACCCTCCTCTTTAATTATACCAAGTGTATCTCCATCCACATATTGAACAGCAATTGATTTCACAAAAACAGTATTGGTCCATTGTTCCAAATACACTTGCAGATCATCTTCCTTATAATAATAATTTTCAGGATCGGTAGCTAACACAAAAGCACTTGAATTTGCTTCGAGAAAGGTTTTTTCAATTCGCAGAAAATTTGTATCCTCCCCATAATCAAGAAGCCCGAATACCACAGTTTTTTCGATATAATCTCCATTAATATCAAAATCGTTATTGCAGGCAAAAAGGGAAGCAATAAAAAAAATAAATAAACCGATTCTCAGGTCTGCTTTCAACATCCTACCCTAAAATTATCGATTTAAAGGTTACAAACTCAAATTTTAACGGAAATGACAATGAATTTACTTTTGTGTCACGACAATAGGTCAAAAAAAAGGTGCCGCAAATGCGACACCTTTTTAAAAATTGATTCTATATTATTCATTAACCCCGAATAAGAAAATCCATAAAAACTATCTGTCTCATAAAA
>CAZXBG010000077.1:1435-19158 GCA_964638865.1 uncultured Chitinophagales bacterium
GGGTAAATCCAACTAATGCAATAATACACTTCGTTATATTGCATAAGTTGGATTAATGATCATGCTGCATATCCATATATCTGTCATCGCCCATATCCATTGTCATCATCATTTTATGTGTAAATGATTTTTCAGGAGTTGCCTGGAATTCAAATGCAGAAAGGTTCAACGACTCAAATTGATTGTTTCCTTCGGTTATTTTAATATGCTGATTCATACCAAGGTTTTTGAACACTTGTTTTTCGCCGGTTGTTGGCCAGGTAATTTCTACCTGTTTGATAGCGGTTGCTTTACCGAGACCAATTTCTTGTCTCAAACTATTTGCACCAAAACTGGAACCACTGGTAACCCATTCGTAAATATCGCGATCAACACCATTTTCGGTAACCGTTACTTTTAAACGCGCACCTCTTGCAATTTTATTGGATTTTGTTCCTACAAGGTCAATGGATATCCAATTATTTCCGAAAGAGGCAGGATTAGCAAATAAACAATCATAAAATCCGGATGCTTCGTAAGCACCGCCCATTTGAGCGAAAATTTCAGGATACCCATCATTATTAAGATCTGCAAAAGAAATTTCATGTCCTTTTTGCAAAACTCCAACACCGGCTGCAGTAGAAACTTCCTGCCACCCTTTGCCTTCATTATTTCTGAACATTCTGTTTGGCGTTAAACTGCGCATATCAGGTTTTCCTGTTCCAACATAAAAGTCGATATAACCATCCATGTCGAAATCGCCATAACTACTTCCCATAACAAGGAAGGAGCGATTTCCTAAACCAAGTTCATCCGCTTTATCCGTAAATGTTCCGTTTTTATTATTGATATAAAGCGCTGCTTTATCTCCTTTTTTAGGTTTGTTAAAATACTCCGCAGGTATATCGTCATCACTTACGTTTGCGCTGTAACTAAAATTCATAATATCCAACCAACCGTCATTATTATAATCAAAAAACCAACAAGGAAAACTTTGAATAGGACCTGAAATTCCGGCTTCCTCAGAAACATCGGTGAATTTCAATTTCATACTTCCTTTTTTAGTATCGTTGCGCAATAAATGATTTGCTGCACTATTTACAGAAACATAAATATCTGCATCGCCATCATTATCATAATCGCCAGAAGTTACTCCTTTTACAAAACCATTTATATTAGTTTTAGATTCTTTTGCAACATCCTTGAATTTACCTTTATCATTTAAAAATAAAATACAATCGTTCTTTTTATCTCCTTTGCGGGAAGCTTCGTTTCCAATATAAAGATCTAACCAACCATCATTATTAAAATCGGCCCAGGTGGAAGCTTGTGAAGGATGACAACTCCACAAACCAACTTCATAGGTTACATCCGTAAAAGTACTATCACCATTATTTCTCAACATTGAGCTCGGTAAAATTCCGAATTCGCTGTACCATGCACCTCGTGAAATCCATACATCAAGATTACCATCGTTGTTATAATCTGTTTGTTGAATCATTAATCCACCGGGATATTTATCAATACCGGCTTTAGCAGAAATATCATCATAAGAACCATCACCTTTATTTAATAACAGGAAACTTCTTTCTTTTAATCCCCAACCACAGGTAAAAATATCGATTAAACCATCTCTGTTAAAATCATCGAGAATAACGCCACCACACATATTCGGATTATCAACCCCAAGGTCAATAGCTATATTTTTAAATCGTGGAACATCGTATTCAGATTTGAAAGATGCTTCCGGAACCAACCATTGAGAAGGAACCTGGTCAGGATATCCACCTGTTTGCATATAAGCGATATTTAACAACCACATGGCTGATAAATTATTGGGGTCATGTTTTAAACATTCAGTGTATGCTTCAATTGCACTATTAGGGCCATCTTTCATTTGACTTTGCGCAGCTTTTGACAAAGGCCAGATGCAAGATTCTGCATTGTGCATTCCAATACAATTTTCCACTTCACCAAAACGGAGATAAACGAGTCCTTTACCGTAATACCATTTACCTAATTGCTCCGGTGTCAGTTTTTGAAAATCAGGATCAGCTTCAAATGCCTTTACTTTTTCTATTGCCTCTGTAACTCTTCCACTATTCAACATTTGGGAACAAAGGTCAAAATACCAAGTGAATTTACTGTCAATATCAGGAGGTATAGGCTGAGCCAATAAACTTTCTACTATTGCAGTATTCATAAATCGAAGACCAGGCAGGTTTACTTTGTCGTAAACTTTATGCAAATAGGCTGTCATTGCATCATTTCCACTTTGAGAAGGATCCCAGGCAATAGGTTCAATTTTAGCAGATTGTTGGGCAGCGACCCTTTTATTATCACCACCTTTTACCAGTTTTATGATCTTACTTTTCATTGCATAGGATGAAACTCCCACTACAACTAGAAGTATTCCGGCGATGATCAGTATACGTTTTCCTCTCTTTGACATTATTTTGATTTTAGTTTTACAAAATTCTTGTATAAATTGATTTTATTATAAAAAGCTGCCCTTTATAGATTAAATTTTTCTTATCTGCAGTCTAAATGTTTTGTAAACGATTTTGGTTCAATTTACATCTGATGATGCATCATCATAGAATCTGCCGGCATTGTTTGAAATTTATAGGTGGTTGTTGGAAGTATCTCAAAATCAGATTGTGCTTCGGTAAGTTTAACAAAACCATTCATCGGAACATCCGTGAACACCTGTTTGCTATTTGGCCCTTGCCAGATAACTTCTATTTGTTTAACGGCAACAGCTTTTCCAAGTCCGGTTTCTATCTGAACACTATTCACACCAAAACTTCCGCCATTGCTCACCACAAGATAAATATCACGGGTGCTGTTATCCGGATTTTGAAGGGTTATTTTAACTTTTGACCCAATTGCCGATTTATTTGCTTTTGTGCCGACCAACTTAAGTGTTATCCAATTATTTTCATTATGACCAGGGTTTTCATAAAATGCGCCTTGAAATGCATCACCTTCATATCCACCCCCCATATCTTCATAAACATCCTGATCGCCATCATTATCTACATCGCCAAAACCAATTCCATGTCCTTTTTGCAAGTGTCCGAAACCACCGGAAGTTGTAACATCCTGAAATCCGGTTCCCGCATTATTTCTAAACATACGTTTTGGAACTAGAGAGGTATAATTTGGAGTACCGGTTCCACAATAAATATCCAACCATCCGTCATTATCGAGATCACCATAATTAAATCCCATAACGGTCATTGCAGTTTGAAGATTTAATTCTTTTGTGATATCGCTAAAAGTACCATCACCATTATTTTTATACAAAATGGAATATTCCCCTTTAGGTGTTTTACCAAAATATTCAGCTGCATTGTCATAATCGCAATTATCTGCATCATAAGTTAGTATCATAAGATCTTCCCAACCATCGTTATTATAATCTAAAAATCCAAGCGGAAAACTTTTTATCGGGCCAACAATTCCCGCTGCTTTTGAAACGTCAGCAAATTTTATTTTACCTCCGTTACTTCCGGTTTCATTTTTAAAAAGGTAATTATCAGTGCCTTGGGATGAAATTGCAATATCCATCCAACCATCATTATTATAGTCTCCGGCGGTTACCCCTTTTGCAAAACACAAAACGTCGATTTGTGCCTCTTTTGCAACATTGGTAAATTTACCTTTACCATCGCTGATAAATAATTCGCATGGATACCTTTCCGTATCTCTGCGTGTTTCATTTCCAAAAAACAGATCGAGCCAACCATCATTATTAAAATCGGCAAAAACTGCTGATTGTGTTGGATATAAATGTTCGAACAATCCTGATTCATAAGTTACATCGGTAAAAGTTCCATCACCATTATTGCGCAATAAACTTGCAGGTAATTTTCCGAAATCGTTCCACCAGGCACCACGTGGAATTAAAATATCCATCCAACCATCATTATTATAATCGGCAGCTTTTAGATCAAGTCCGCCTGTAATACCTGTTAATGTTGATTCTGCAGTTTTATCAGTAAAAGTACCATCACCATTATTGATCATTACTTTAATTTGTTCATCGAGGAACCAACCTGAAGCAACAATATCGAGATTACCGTCATTATTAAAATCTTCTACACAAACACCACCCGATTTTGTTATAAAATCAACTCCGATATCTGCAGCGATGTTTGGAAATTTTCCGATCTCATAATCCGATTTAAATGCTTCTGGTTTAATTAAATATTCCGCAGGAACCTCTTGTGGGTATTGACCCAAATTCATGTAAGCAACATTTAATAAAAACATGGAAGTAAGATCATCCGGATTTTCATTTAATATTTGCTTCCATAATTTAATTGCCTCGATTGTAGGATCTTTAACAGTGTACCAGGCACTTTCCTGAATAGGCAGAATGCATGATTCTGCAGTATGGTTTGCTATACAATTTTTTTGTTCTCCTAAACGCATGTAAGCAACTGCTTTCATGAATGTAGTTTCTTTTATCAAATCTCCTTTAATTTTTTCTTCCGTTGCTTTATTTAGTGCTTCATCATAACTTGATATTGCTTTTTCTGTGGAGCCGGCAAATAACCATTCGTCGCCAATTGCTTTTTTCCATTCCACAAACTTTTTCGACTCTTTAGGTGCCGGTTTATTTAGCATATCTTCTGCACGTGTGGTGCTTGCAAACCTGTTTTTAGCGTGTTTGAAATAACTTGCATTACAATCGGCAAGATATTTCGCCATTGCCTGATTACCCGGAAGTGAAACATCATAAACAATGGTATTTTGCGCGAATACGCGTTGTTTTTTTTCTTTTTTACATCCTGAAATTACTAGCAGAAAAAGGATTGGGAACAAAGAATAAAGGATAAATTTTTTCATAAAAATGTGTCTTTTGCTAACGCGGTGCAAAGGTACCGCGAATTTGGGTGAAAAGGGAGGATTATAAAAAGTTTTACAGAGAAGACATTTGATAATTGGGTAATTGGGTAAGTCGTTAATTGATTACCAGGAGAAGCTTTATAACTTTAGACTCCACAATAAAGTGGCTGTTCCATTTGTTAATTTGCTTAAAACTTCAATGTGCAGCATTCAGGCCATTTGCTAATTCTCCACCCTTCCTCAGACCTCACAGGCTAAAAAAAACCTGGTAGGTCGAGGCGGTTGTACATTTGCTAATTTGCTAATCCCCTAGGATGCGCAGCAATCTGGCTCATTTGCCAATTATTCACAGACTCACAGGTTAAAAAACCAATTTGGTCGAGGCGGAGCAGGCTGTTAATTGGTGCATTTTTCCCGGCTGTTCATTGGTACATTGGTACATTTTTCCACTATCTTTCGCCCTTTAAACCAAGCAACTATGTCATCAGCAAAACCCGATTTCAGCAAAGTAAAACGCGTAACGGTGCATACCCTGCAGGAAATGAAGGAACAGGGCGTTAAAATTTCGATGTTAACCGCTTACGATTATTCCATGGCAACCATTTTAGATGATGCCGGAATTGATGTAATACTGGTTGGAGACAGTGCCAGTAATGTAATGGCGGGACATGAAACTACGTTGCCGATCACGCTCGATCAGATGATATATCATGCATCCAGTGTGGTTCGGGCAATTGAAAGATGTCTTGTTGTTGTGGATCTTCCTTTTGGTTCTTATCAGGGAAATTCGAAAGTGGCCCTTGATTCTACAATTAGAATTATGAAGGAGTCAGGTGCTCATGCTGTAAAATTGGAAGGCGGTAGAGAGGTAAAAGAATCGGTGGAGAGGATTTTATCAGCAGGAATTCCGGTGATGGGACATTTGGGTTTGACACCGCAGTCCATTTATAAATTTGGAACCTATACCGTTAGAGCTACAGAAGAAGAGGAAGCAAAAAAATTATTTGAGGATGCACAATTGCTGCAACAACTCGGTTGTTTTGCGTTGGTTTTAGAAAAAATTCCTGCCTCACTTGGTGAAAAGGTAGCTTCCTCGTTGCAAATACCCGTTATCGGAATTGGTGCCGGGGGCAAAGTGGACGGACAAGTTTTGGTTATGCACGATATGATGGGAATTACCAAAGAATTTAAACCGCGTTTTCTTCGCAGATATTTAAACTTATACGACGAAATTAAAAAGGGTGTAGGCGCTTACATAAATGACGTTAAAACCCAGGATTTTCCAAACGATATGGAAGAGTATTGAAGAATAGAAGGGAGAGGATTCGAAGATTCGAAGGACACCCTTGGAAAATTAAGGTAACATTGGGGAGATTGCTGCAAAATTACTGCGTAATTTCTCGCAATGACGTTCACGTCAAAATGTTTAAAGAATAATTCACCAAACAAAAATCTGCACACTTCCAATTTCCGGTTTTCTGCCCGGAATATCCCAATACCCATTGTATTGAACAAAGGTTGGCACCAGGTATCCATCTACAACAGATAATTTAACATCCATAGAAACATCAAAATCAAATAAGGCAGTAAAATAACTCAGACTGTATTTTCGGGAAACAATTTGCATGGTTTTTTTATCGAACCAAGTGGTCAATTCATTTATAACAACCTCCTCCCCTTTTTGCACTCCTTCTTTTTTCTTTATACTGAATACATAACAATCAACTCCTGTTGCATATCGCTGAGAGGAAATAGAATAATCGTAAAATGGTATCATTTCATCACTGAATATTTCCATTTTATTTTTCATCAGAGGTATATCATCCACAGGTTCCCCAGGATTAAATATCATGGTCTTTAATTGTTCTTTGCGCAACTCTAATTTAGAATCTGTTCCTGCATTGTTATCTGTGTCAACAATATTATTACAAATGGTATCCTTATATAAAAAAATATAGGAAAAAACCCTCGCTGTGTAAAATTCCATTTCCTTTTTTTTATTGAAAAAATCGCCTGTAGAAACTTCGAAGGGAAAATCCATCCATCTGCAATTATTTTCGATATGCTGATATGTTCTGTTACCGTAAGAGGCAACGTTCAGATGTTCCTGATCAAACATGCGTACTGTTGTCGAGGAATTGTAATTTATGCGCCGTAAATTGCGAAAGGCTTCGTAAAAAGAGCTGTCAATTTGGGTAAATGCTATAAAATCGGTTACATTAAATCCATCCCTTACCTCAATAAGAATGAATGAATCGAGTGTAATGATGCCCGGCAGATACAAACTGTCCTCCTTCTGAGAAAAAACGCTTGAGGTCCACAACATTAACAAAGCAGTAACAAATATTTGCCTAATTTTACCAATCATTAAGGTGTAAAAATAACAAATCTATGTCGCGAACAATTTTCCAGAATATACTTTTCATTTTCTTTTTCGCCGGTTCTTTGTGTCTTTCCGCTGCTACACCCACAATCAGCGATTCCATCGATATTAAAAAAATTACCATCCGTTTGGATATTACTGATTACGTTGGACAAACAATTAAAGGCAATACTGAAATTCATTTAAAAGCACTAGTGGATAATATCACACAAATTCCACTTGACCTTAAAGGATTAACAGTTGATTCTGTTAAAAATCTCCCTGATGAACATCTGCTATTTTCGCATACCGGAGAATTATTGTTAATTGATTTTCTCTCCACCTTAAATACAAATGATTCCACCGATATTATTATTTATTACCGAGGAATTCCCGATGCAGATGGCAGTTGGGGAGGGTGGTATTGGAGTGGAGATTATTCGTATCAATTAGGCGTTGGTTTTGATGCAATTCCGCATAATTTCGGAAGAATATGGTTTCCTTGTTTCGATAATTTTATTGAACGTTCTACCTATCGTTATGAAATAATAACGGAGGAGGATAAAAAAGCATATTGCGGAGGATTATTAGAAAGTGAAACAAATAATGGCGACGGAACAATTACATGGATCTGGAATTGCAACCAGACAATTCCAAGTTATCTTGCAAGTGTTGCGGTATCCACTTATACTTCCGTTAATAAAATTTATGCAGGAATTGAAGCAAATATTCCAATTGAAATTGCTGTTAAACCCGAAGACAGCACTGACCTGAATAATTCCTTTATTAATTTAGAAAATGCATTAAATACTTTTGAAACACACTATGGCGCATATGCATGGGACAGAGTGGGTTATGCTATTGTTCCATTCAGCGGAGGTGCGATGGAACACGCGATGAACATTGCGTATCCACTTTTTGCTGTAAATGGTACCACAACCTGGGAAAATTTATATGTACATGAATTATCACATCATTGGTGGGGTGATCTAATCACTACTTCTAAGGCAGAAGAAATGTGGATGAATGAAGGATGGGCAGTGTATTCAGAACATTTATTTAATGAAAATTTATATGGCGCAGCTGCTTATAAAGATATGGTTCAATTAAATCATACAGAGGTATTACATTATGCAGCTGCACAGGATGGAAATAATTATTTTCCTATCTCTGATGTTCCGCAAACATATACGTATGGTACAACAACTTATAAAAAAGGAGCTGATGTTGTGCATTCCTTAAGAGGATATTTAGGCGATGATCTGTTTTTTGATTGCATCACTTCCTTTTTAGATACCTTTCAGTTTCAATCGGTTACTGCTGCCGATCTTCGCGATCATTTAAGCGCCTGCAGCGGAATAAACATGCATGATTTTTTTGATGGATGGGTTTATCAGTCAGGGTTTCCGGGTTTTGAAATTGAAGATTTCGGTTATACTGATTATGGAACATTAATGAGTATATGTATTGAACAAAAATTATATCATGCAACAAATTATTGCAACAATGTTCCGCTTACGATCTCCTTTTTTAATGCTGATTGGCAAAAAGTAAATACGATTTCCGCTTTCGTAAGCGGCGAACATACACACATAGATCTTCCCGATATTGAAGCAATTTATGCTATAATTGACTATGATGAAAAAATTAATGATGCAGTAACGGAAGATGAAATTATTATCAAATCACCCGATACTTACGAATTAGACAATGCATTTATTGATATTACTGTTAATTCTATTACAGATTCCATTTACATCTATGCGCAACAATACTGGTTGCCGGCAGATAACTTTAAAACCGCTCATCCGGGTATACATTTAAGTCCTGACAGATACTGGAAAATAAATGGAATTATACCAAACGACCTTGATGCAACCGCAAAAATTTTATACAATGGACAGTTAAATTTAGGAGGAGGTTATTTAGATAATAATTTGATGACCAATGTGGAGGATAGTCTCTTATTATTTTACCGCAGTTCTCCGGATATTGACTGGGAAATTTATCCTTATTACACATTAAACGACTGGGGAAACAACAATGATAAACGCGGTGCATTTGAATTGAGTAAATTACAAATCGGGGAATATACATTTGGTATCTATAATTCCAGTTTACCCGATGCACCTTTAGATGTTACAATGAGTTGCCCTGATTTTCTGGAAATAAAAATTACGAATAATAATTTATTGAAAATATTTCCTAATCCTGCCGACAATATTATCTCCATACAATTGGATGAACGCAACAGCGATTTGTTTATTAAAATAATTAACTCCGCCGGTGATACTGTAAAAACAATTCCCTTAAATTACTTTACCCAAAGTGTTTCGGTAAAAGACCTGCCTTCAGGAACTTATCAACTCTATGTTGAAAACAGCGGTTTTGAAAGAATTGCGTCCCAAATGCTTATGATTATTCATTAATATTGCGCAAATTAATTTTGTGATGAATAATATTACCGTGATAGGTGCCGGTACCATGGGAAACGGGATTGCACATATTTTTGCCATGAAAGGCTTTAAAGTGAATCTTGTTGATGTTTCTGAAACTGCACTCGAAAAAGCTGTTCAAACAATTAGCAACAACCTTGACCGCATGGTTGTAAAGGAAAAAATAACATCTGCGGATAAGGAAAGTACACTGGCAAATCTTTCTACTTACACTTCACTTGATCATTCGGCAAATTCGGATCTGGTAGTGGAAGCTGCAACAGAACGAATAGATCTCAAACTAAAAATATTTTCTGAACTAGACCTTATTTGTAATGAAAATACGATTTTAGCTTCTAATACCTCTTCCATTTCCATTACTAAAATTGCCTCTGTTACCAAACGTCCGGATAAAATAATTGGAATGCATTTTATGAATCCTGTGCCACTTATGAAATTGGTGGAAGTGATAAGAGGATATGCTACCAGTGATGCGACAACCGAATTGATCATGAACCTCAGCAAACAACTCGACAAAACTGCTGTTGAAGTAAATGACTATCCCGGTTTTATTGCCAACAGAATTTTAATGCCTATGTTAAATGAGGCAATTTATTCTTTGTATGAAGGCGTTGCCGGAGTATATGAAATTGATACGGTAATGAAATTAGGAATGGCTCATCCGATGGGACCTCTGCAACTTGCAGATTTTATAGGATTGGATGTATGCTTAAGTATATTGAATGTGTTGCATACCGGATTTGGAAATCCGAAATATGCGCCTTGTCCTTTGTTGGTGAATATGGTAACAGCAGGTTATTTTGGCGTAAAATCGGGTGAAGGGTTTTACAAATATGAACAGGGAAATAAAGAATTAATTGTATCTGCAAGATTTGCAAAATAACGTACCCGTATATAATAAAATATTAATACGGAGCACTAAATTAATAAATTAACAAATTACTAAACCGAAAATAAAAATGACTCCAGTATTTGCAAAGGCGTATGGCACTAATGAGGTGCATTTCCAATTAGAAGATTGTGACGCGAGAGTGGAACCGAGAAAAGTTTTGATGTGCACACCAAACTATTATACTATAGTAGATGTTAAAAATGTGCACATGCAAAATCAAAAAGGAAATGTAAATCCTGAAAAGGCAAATATTCAGTGGGATAATTTGCGCAACACCTATTTGGGATTTAAAACACAAAAATATCTTGATGAAGTACATGTGATTGATGGTGTAGAGGGATTAGAGGACATGGTTTTTTGCGCAAATCAAAGTTTCCCTTGGGTAATGTGGAATGGCGAAAAAGTTGCACTCATGAGCAGAATGCGTCATGAAAATCGCCAGAATGAAATTCCATATATAGAAGATTTTTATAAAGATCACGGTTATAAAATTGTGGATCTTCAAAGTAAATATCATTTCGAAGGGATGGGTGATATGATAGCACATCCGGGAAAAAGATTATTGTACGGTGGATTTGGTTTCAGAAGCGATAAAAATGTATACGAAGAAATAGCGAGAACATTGGATGCACCTATTATTACCCTAGAACTTATTAATGAAAATTACTATCATCTGGACACCTGTTTTCTTCCTTTAAATCATGCGGAAGTATTAATTGCTCCTGACGCTTTTTCTCCGGAGTCTATTGCGATTATCAGAAAAATGTTTGAAGGGGTATATGAAACACCTGAACAGGAAGCAATAGATGGGTTTGCCTGTAATGCACATATAATTTACGGCACTAATAAAATGAGTTCAGCGGCAATAATTCAAAGAAATAATCCTGTATCGCTTAACATCGTTCAACAAAGCGCACATTCGGTAATGGAAGTGGAAACCGGAGAATTTATGAAAAGTGGTGGCAGTGTATTTTGTATGAAAATGATGGTGTATTGATCAAAAACTAAATAAAACCCCAAAATAAAATGAATTACTTTGTAACCGGCATAGGCACCGACGTAGGAAAGACAATTGTTTCTGCTGTATTAGTGGAAGCAATTCAGGCTGACTATTGGAAACCTGTTCAATGCGGTGGTTTGGATTACACTGATACACAACGTGTAAAAAATCTTATTTCCAATTCGAAAACTCAATTTTTTGAAGAAACGTATACGTTTAAACATCCATTGTCGCCACATGCTGCTGCAAAATTAGAAAATACTGAAATTGACATCAATAACATCATTTTACCACAAACACAAAATAACCTGATTATTGAAGGCGCCGGAGGTTTAATGGTGCCATTAAACAATAATTTTTTAATGCTTGACCTTATTAAAAAATTCCAACTTACTGTGATATTAGTTTCTAAAAATTATCTCGGAAGTATAAACCATACCTTGCTCACTGCTGAGGTATTAAAATTAAATAACATACCTGTTGCAGGCATAATTTTTAATGGTATTGAAAATAAGGAGTCAGAAAATTTTATTGAAAAATATACCCAACTTAAAATTTATGGGCGGGTAAATTATGAAGATGTAATTGACAAAGGATTTATAAAAAGAAATGCGGAAAAACTAAAATCTAGTTCCAACTCCAACTAAAAGTTAAATTAATGGATCATACTGAATACATCTGGCATCCATTTACCCAAATGAAACTTGAAACACAACCAATTAAAATTATTCGGGGTGAGGGTGCAATACTATTTGATGATAATAATAAAAGTTATATTGATGCAATATCAAGTTGGTGGACAAACTTACACGGCCACGCGCATCCATACATAGCTAAGAAGGTTTTTGAACAACATCAAATTCTTGAACATGTTATTTTTGCGGGCTTCACACATGAGCCTGCATTAAACCTTGCAAAAAGATTAATAGAGGATCATTTGCCGGAAAATATTTTCAAAATATTTTATTCTGATAATGGGTCCACAAGTGTGGAGGTTGCAATTAAAATGGCAATCAAATATTGGTTCAATCGCAACATTCCAAAAACAAAAATAATCGCGTTCGAAAGCGCTTATCACGGTGATACTTTCGGAAGCATGAGCGTAAGTGAACGAGATGCATTTACTAAAGCCTTTCACAAGAATTTATTTGATGTTACCTTTATTCCTTTACCGCTAAAAGGGCAAGAGGAAAAATGTAACCAGGCATTTGAAAAAGCAATTTCTGAAAATGATGTTGCCGCTTTTATTTATGAGCCACTGATATTAGGTGCAGGTGGAATGTTGATGTACGAGCCGGCTTCCTTGAATTATTTATTGCAAAAAGCGAAAGAAAAAGATATTATCTGTATTGCTGATGAAGTGATGACAGGTTTTTTCAGAACAGGAAAAATGTTCGCTTCTGAATATTGTGAGATCAAACCGGATATTATGTGCCTGAGTAAAGGTCTTACAGGTGGAACAATGGCATTAGGTGTTACTGCGTGTGCTCAATTTATTTATGATGCATTTTACAATGATGATAAAATGAAAGCCTTTTACCACGGACATTCCTATACTGCTAATCCGCTTGCGTGTACTGCCGCATTGGCAAGTTTGGATCTCGTGGAAAAGGAAGGTTTTATAGATTCCATTAATATTATTCAATCGCAACATCAAAAATTTGCAGAAACGATTAAGCAGGCTACACATTTCGAAAATATAAGACAAAGAGGAACTATAATTGCATTCGACCTAAAAACTAATTCCGAAACAAATTATTTTAATTCATCTCGGGATATACTTTACCGGTATTTTATAGAAAGAGGAATATTGTTAAGGCCATTGGGAAATACAGTATACCTAATGCCACCCTATTGCATTACAGCAGAACAATTGCAATTAGTGTATGCAAGTATTTTAGAATACAAATAATCTCATTTCCACTCCGGCCGTTTTTTGGCAAGAAAAGTTTCGATACCATATTTACAATCTTCAGAACTGCGTGCTGTGGCATTAATTTCTGCTGCATAATTTAATGCATCCTCCAGTTTCATTTCCTGCACTGCTGCAATCATTTGTTTGGTAGCTTTTAGAGATTCACGACTACAATTCACGATAAGGTTATTCGCAAATTCCAAGACATGCTGATTGATATTTTCCTTTCCAACCACACCATTTATCAATCCTGCAACGAGGGCTTGCGCTGCACTGATAAGTTTACCACTCAACAATAATTCCTTCGCGGAACGCTCATTTATTTTGCGCAATAAAAACACCATCACAATGGCCGGAACAAATCCTATTTTAACCTCCGTATATCCAAACTGCGCATCAGGAACAGCAAACGCAAAATCACAAACAGTAACTAATCCGCATCCACCTGCAATTGCATGGCCTTCAATTTGCGCAATTACTGGTTTTGAAAGTGTATAAATCAAGTGATATACCTCCATTAAATTTTTAGAATCCGCTAAATTCTCCTCATAAGAATTCTTTTGCAGCGATTGCAAATAGGCGAGATCTGCACCTGCGCTAAAAACCTCCCCCTCCCCTTTCAGGATAATTATTTTGATCTGTTCGTCGTTATCTGCAGAAATGATTGCAGTTTTTAATTCATTTACCAACTGACTGTTGAATGCATTGCGTTTATCAGGCCTATTCAACCTAATTGTGCATATTTTCGAATCAGTAGAATACAATATTGTTTCGTACATAAAAATTATTTAGATATTGAAAAGTCTTTCTTAAATTCAGAAATCAATTTTATAATAAAACAAAGGTAAAAAACCCAGTTGATATTCCTCCTTCACAGGACTCGCAGTTGGATCGGCAGGATTGGGAGCATACGTTAATCCCAATACATTTTGGATACCAAAAACATTTACCAGATCTATTGCAATTTCGTGTGTAATAGGTTTATTCTTGCCGTTTATCCGATAAGCAAGTTTAAGGTCAACTCTGAAATAATCTTTAAGTTTAACTGTGTTCGTAAGTGAATCAATAAATATCAATTCTTTTGCTGCAATAGTGGCTGTTTCATCAACCGGAGTAGTGAGTTTACCTCCGGCATAGGTTAATTTAATACCCGAAGTAAGAACATCTTTTTTATTAATGGTGAATTCGTATCCCCCCAGCAAATTACCTGCATATCCACCATTAAAATCAGTTTTGCGTTCAACACCATCACTTCCTATATACAGAGAATTATAAACAGAACCCGTTATCAAAAAGAAAAAATTGTTAGCATAAAACTTTTCCAACGTTAATTCTAACCCATAATTTTTTCCTGTTCCTGTATTTTGCAGCGAATCAGGGAAAAACCTGGAAAATCCACTTCCTTCATTTGCAAGAGAAAATGCAGAAGGTTTAATTTCCACCGGAACATCAAATAAATATTGAAAATAAACTTCCGCTTTCAATCGGAAATTTTCGGTTAATGTTTTGTCATAACCCAGCACAGAATGAAAACTCCGAATAAACCCAACGTCTTTATTAATGATTAAATAACTTCCATCAATCTGTTGTTGCTGATAACTGTATTGGTAACTTGGTAACATCTGACTGTGTAATCCGGTACCTAAACTGAGCGAAGATTTTTTATTCAGATTATATTTTAATCCCACCCGCGGCTCTAACGATTTGGAATTTGCATTTAGTGTAAACACCTGACCATGCAGACCGCCATTTACGACCATCTTTTCACTTACTTTATATTTCCACTGAAAATAGGCTTGAACAAAATATGCATTCTCTGTAAAGTCGTATCTGTTATCAAATTGCCAGGTAAATAAATTCAAATTTGAGTCGAGATGATCGTATAAATAATTTTCAGCACTGATACCTGCCTTAAAACTATTTTTATTATTTATTTTTTTATTCAGGTTATAAATTGCAGAAATTTTCTGATCATTAAAATAATAACCCATATTTGAAACAATGGAATCAATATTAAATTCCGAATCCCGATAAACCAAAGCATGGTCTGCATGATTTTCTTGCCAGGAGTAAGCAAAAACTGCTTTTCCATACGTAGTTGCGTTTATTTGATGCGTAAAAGATATTCCTGTAGTTGCCATACTTGTTCCGAAATATTGATCTCTGTCGCTATCGCCATATAATTCTGTTTCTGATTTGGTATATTCACTTACAACAATATCGATATCACTTTTCCCACCTACACCAAATAAACTAATTGCACCTTTTTTATTCGGGAAAGTCAATTTGAATGCACCGTCAAAATAATTTGGAACTGCACTGGTACCTATTTCCAAATTCATGAATTGAAATAACTTCAATGTAGAATATCTAAAACTTGCTAAATACGAAGAATGATTTTCTTTATTAATTGGCCCTTCTGCAAATAATTCTGTCCCTAAAAATCCTAATTGTCCGCTGAATTCCGATTTTTCGTCATTCCCTTTACGCATATTCAAGTCAAAAACCCCGGCAATGGAATTTCCATATTCTGCAGGAAAAGCACCGGTAAAAAAATCGGAATTACTAAGGTATTTATTATTAATAATAGAAACCGGTCCGCCGGTTGTTCCTGCTATGGCAAAATGATTGGGATTGGGAATATCCACCCCTTCCAATCTCCACAAAACACCAATCGGTGAATTTCCTCTCACAACAATATCATTTCTCGAATCATCAGCACCTTGAACGCCGGCAAAATTACTCGCCATTCGGGCTGGGTCTCCTCTGCTTCCGGCATAACGATCCGTTTCTTCCACACTAAATGTGCGCACACTTCCCACAGCCATTTCATTATTAACTTCTCCGTTATTTTTTTCTGCAGAAATTGTAACAGCCTCCAATTTTTCCGCATTTTCTTCCATTTCAATATTTAAAATCACTTCTTTTCCGGTTGTAACCACCACATTATTAATAAATACTTCATTAAATCCGACAAAAGAAAACCTGATAGAAACACGACCAACAGGTGCGGCTTCAAACCGGTAATTGCCATTTTCATCAGAATAATTTCCCTGCAACAAAACCGAATCTTTAAATAAAACCGCAGTTGCGCCAATAAGCGGAGCTTTAGATTCTTTGTCGATAATATTTCCTCTTATTGTTTGGGTAATATCTTGGGTAAAGGAACAAATCGGGATCAAAAGTAGGATCAGCAGATATCCAATTTTCATGTGTGTCGAATTTAACTCAAAAGTAAGAAAATCGGCATTGGGAGAGTTATATTGCTGCTAATTTGAAGATTTATCACATTTTAATGCATAAAAAAAGCAGCCCGAAAGCTGCCTTTTTTTAAAATATTATTTGCTTAATTAAATCATTCCAATATGCATCATTGCATCACAAGTAGATTTGCATGCACCTTGCATACTTGTTAATTGCTCATTCCAACCAGTCATTGTTTCATTCCAAGTAGTTAATTTTGCATTCCATTCAGCCATACCAGCCATTGCAGCTTCATCATCCATTTTTTCATCATGGCCTTTTTTCTTCCAGTCAGCATAAGCTTGAGTGTCTGCTTTCCACTGTTCCATTCCGGCAGCATAAGCTGTTTTCATACCTTCCATTCCCGATTTGATTGTTCCGCACATAGCCATCATAGAGTCGCAACTTGCTTTATCAGCAGGTTTCATTTTGCTCATATCCATTGCCATACTCTCGTCCATCATTTTGTTCATTTCTCCATTAGTAGTAGTAAATGTTGTTCCAAAAGCCGTCATTTGAGCTTCTGCTGCTTTCCAGCTGGTTTCAAATGTAGTCATAGCTGTTTTTGTTTCTTCGCTAACGCCGCCTTTTTTGCCGCATGAGGTAATAAACATAGTAGTAGATAATGCCAAAACGGCAATAATTCCCTTTTTCATAATAGTTTGATTTTTGGTTATTTGGTTAGATGTTTTAAATAAGGGTGCAAATTTAGTGTAATTAATTGAGATTTGAAAATTAAACAGCCAATATAATGTACCAATGTGCAAATGTACTAATGTACCAATGCGCCAATGATTTGATGTGCAGTAGAGGCAATGCGCCTATAAATCTGCGATTGCGGTTGTTCAAGATGTTGATAGGTTGGAGGTGTGATAAGGCGGAGGTTATTGCTCGCAGAGAGTGCATAGCGCGCAGAGGGGCAGAGATTACAGAGTAACATGGAGGGAAATTAGCAAAGTTGTAGTGGTTAAAGGGGGTTGTAAGGTGCTGTAAGGCGGAGGTTATTGCTCACAGAGGGC
>CAZXBG010000078.1:0-19128 GCA_964638865.1 uncultured Chitinophagales bacterium
TTGTGTGTCGGCAAGCAAAGGCAAATGTGTGCAATGTGCGTAGGCAGAAATTCAATTTTTTGTTCGGTGGGGTGTTTTATTTTTTCTTGGGTCGGCTCAAGTGTCGCCAAATAGGTCTACTGGTATGTGTCGATATACAGCGAAAAAGGCTGTCGAGTTAAGGTCGTTTGAAAAAGTCTGGTTAGGATGTCAAAGGTCGATTGTTTAACTGTCCTGTCGATGGTTGCTGTGTCGTAATAGGCTTATGACTGACATTGTGCGGTCGGCTGTCTTTTTACAATGAGGCATAACTCAGAGCTAGTCGCAGTGGCAGTAGGCAGTAGTCAACCCGAAACCCAAAACTCAAAACTAATTCTTATCAACTTCTATAACCATCAAAACCGCACCATTTGTACCTGCGTCTGTTTGAAATTTAACGGTTTCTCCCGGAATAAATTTTACATTATTGATAAGTTGTCCACTCAAGGCTGATCGTAATTTTTGTTCATAGGAACCGGATTGTTTATTTACCTTATCATTTAATGTTTTATAATCAAGTGGTTGTTTTGTAACAACAATTGCCATGTAATCTTTATTTCCCAATTGGTCTGCTTCCATGCTGTGATCTTTCGGAAATATACGTGTACCTGTTATACCGCAATATGGAGAATGTTTTTCAGTGTAAGGAAATAAAACAGCACAATTATTATTTTCATCTGTTGCAAAAATATAAGTGTAACATTCGTGTGAATTGGTAACTTGTATTTTAAATTTAGTTCCTTTTTTTATAGCAGATCTGGTGCTGAAAACTCCTGGTGATTTTGTTGTTAGTGCAATATTTTTCTTTGTTGCATTATCAATTAAACCAAATTCAACCGATAAAGTATTGCTTAGTGGTTTATCTGCATTTCCCATAGGATAAACTCCGTATGCTTCCACAACAAATTTTTCGAAAACATTATAAGGTATCCATGCAATTCCTTGGTTTCCCCAATCGTTTCCCCAGCTGTTCATGATCTGAAATGCACCACCTTCTTTGTAATCATCATATCCTATAACACACATGCAATGTCCTCCAAAACCATTCATATTCATGTCATTATCTGTTGGTATCCACACATCTTTTCCCATCATTGGCTGCATAAAAGATCCGCCTACCAGCATGCCGAATACCACCGGTGCTCCTTGTGCTAAATTTTGTTTTATGGCAACCAAATCTATTTTTTCTTGTCCGACACCCTTTGCATCACCCTCAGTTAATCGGTTAAATCCAGTCATTTTATATTGCGATGCTGCTTGTTTTTGGGAGGATGTTGGTTTTCTCTCACAATCCTGGTCGGTATAAGGAAATTCACGCAGTGAGATCAACCCTTCATTTTTCATTACATCCATTGCGTTATTAATATAAGCACCCTGACAATTTTCCAATCCTATTTGATTATATAAATATGCGGGACTAAAGGCGATCTGATCAGGATCTTTTCCTGTTCTTTGTGCTTCTAAAATTGTGCGTGCTGCATACGCTGATCCCCATCCAACACAACTTCCCTGTGACCCTTGATTTTTGCGATCCGGGGCATATTTTAACAGTGATATGCTTTCCGGAAGCGGGTTTTTAGTATTATCAGTTAAGGGTGGTTCAAAAATTTCTGTTGCATCATATTTTTGAGGGTCGAAACTGGCACCTGTACTAAAAAGATCTGTGATACTTCCTCCGCCGCCATCACCACCTATATTTAACAAACTGCCTCGCATGAAATAAATTACTACAGCGCCCAGTATTAATACTCCGCAACCCACTTTTGGGTTCTTGCGAAACATTCCTAATAGTAAAGGAAGCAACATGGTTATAATATTGCCTCCGCCACCTCTGCCGCCACCACCGCCACTTCCGGGCAATTTACGTTGTTGTTGTGGTTGATTATTGTCGGGAACCATTCGAATAGCCATACTCTATATTTTTCTGAAAGATATTCAATTTTATGCGACTTTGACCATGTAATAAATATTATTCAACACCCGTTATTTTGCAATTCAAATAAATTATCCTTAAAATTGTTTCCCGTGGACATCATTCTGAAATATTTCCCCAGCCTCGACAAGAAGCAACTCGCCCAAATGCGGCAAATTAAACCTCAATTTCAATTCTGGAATGAAAAGATAAATGTGGTGAGCCGACAAGACATTGATAATATTTATGAACATCATGTTTTACATTCACTGTCTATCGCTAAATTCATTGATTTTCTACCGGGTACAAAAGTGCTCGACCTCGGAACAGGTGGTGGTTTTCCCGGAATTCCACTTGCGATCCTTTTTCCGGAAGTGCAATTTCACCTCATAGATTCCATTGCAAAAAAAGTGCAGGTTGCAGAATCTATCGCCCGTGATCTCGGGTTGCGAAATGTTACTGTCGAACAAATTCGAGTAGAGGATATCAAAGAAAAATATGATTTTGTTGTTACCCGTGCTGTTGCAGATATGATGATATTATATGACTGGACAATTAATATCATAAAACGAGGCGGTTCATTTAATGATTTCCCCAACGGATTAATTATGCTCAAAGGAGGATTTCTCGATCTCGAAATTGCACCCTTCAAAGAATTTCTCTACAAATTTCCAATCACCGAATGGTTTAAGGAACAATGGTTTGTGGAGAAATATTTATTATACTTGCCGTTAGATTGAAGGAGGAATTGATATTTGACAATTGATAATGGAACAGGGGAGGCAGTCAACAGTGTGCAGTGGCAGTTAGTAACATTGTAAGATTGTAATTCGAATTAAACGGAGAGAATATTTAATAAGGAATATTAATTTGATGATAAGTCTGAAAGTTTTGTAAACCATGTTAATGTCGAGAAATAAAAAATAATAATCAAAAAATAAAAAATAATAATCGGATCGCAGCCCTGAAATTTATTCAAACCATTTAAGCCCCGTAAAATAAAGAATAAAGAACTAGGAATAACGAACATTAATCGGATTGCAGCCCTAAAACTTTTGCCAACCCAGAACTCAGAACTCAAAACGCTCTACTCACCCCAACTACATATCGCAATTTAAAATATTCCGGTTCTTCAAATGGTGGATGATTTAAAAATAGCGGTAGATCAATTCGAAGTGTTATTGGTTTAACTGTTTCTAATTTACCAAACCAATTCCAGGTAAATGCAGAACCAATACCAGCATCAGCGCGAATAGAAGATAAAGATTTAAAATCTTCATCTACAGAAAGAATTCCGGCATCTGCAAAAAGATAAGGTTCCATTTTGATGAATTTTATCAATTTAAATTTAAATAAACGATTAAATTGTAATTCTATGTTTACAGAGGTGCCACTCACCCCGGTGTAAACAAGATATACTTCTCCCGGATCATCTGTTTCCGCTGCAAGGTAACCTGCATATCCCCGTAAATTTAATCCTCCTCCTGCATGAAAATGCCCCGTTGTTGTATTGAAATCAACCCATTCATCCGGAAAAAACCCTCTCGAACGGGTATATTTATCATCTAATAATTCTTCACTGTTTGCACCTGCGAGCATTAAAGAAGATTCAAATGGAATATTTGACCCACTTCCAAATTGAATAAAATATCGCGTGCGCAAATCGAATTTCCCGAGTTTTGTAAAATTAATCGCCTCCATATTTATTCGTGAAAAATCATAATCACTGAATAGATCATTACTTCTGAAATTAAATAATAACTTACCTGAACCTGTAAAATATTTATAATTGTGTTGGTAATCAATATTTACGGAATTATTTTTTTCATTTGCGATAAGGTCACTATTATATAAATATTCAGGTTTATTAAAATAAAGGTCTTTCACATATACAGAAAGTGTATTATTAAGC
Source organism: uncultured Chitinophagales bacterium (assembly GCA_964638865.1). GTDB lineage: Bacteria > Bacteroidota > Bacteroidia > Chitinophagales > BACL12 > UBA7236. Next base: position 3,843 of record CAZXBG010000078.1, read on the forward strand.
GTGCGTCCTAATTTCTTTTCAAACCCGGTTTTTAATCCGAATACACCATCAAGGTATTTAGTATCAAATATATAATCGCTGTTGGGTAGAAATCTGTCGGTGGAGGTTTTATAATTGAAATTGAAATTGAAACGATCGTAATCATCACTTTTCTCAATAATTTCATTTCCATCAGTATTTAACTCTGTAAACTCAGGGTCATATAATAATCCTTGCCCAATTCCGGTATTATACCAGGCTGTAAATTCGAAATGATGTTTATATCCAAAATAATCTCCATTAAAATGTATTCCAGCCTTTAATCCATCGTATGCATTTCCCCATATCTCCGGCCGCCATTTCACGGTGTAATTTTTCCAGTCTTTGTAATTGGATATTTGAGAATCAAATGTGAGGGTGACAGGACATTTCCAGCTGTTATCCAATTTATTTACATCTGCCAGTCTGTTTGATGGATCTATAATAATATCCTTAATTTTTTGTGTTGTTGTGATATGTGCAATATACTCGTCATTTAATTTATCCCAACCATACCATTTAGGCAAACTGATCACATTTTCAAAATAGGTTCTATCAATTCTTCCTTCTGGTATAACAATGTTATTAGATTCATTTTTATTATACCAGGTATTCGGAATATAATAATTTAAGGTATCACCATTTTCCAGAATTACAATAAAGTCGATAGGCATTTGCATTTTTCCTTTCCGGTTAAATGTGATATCATAATTTAATAAAGTTTGTCCATCTAGATTTGTATTGGATTTTTTATTTACGTTTTTAATTCCATAATCAATATTTTTTGTTGTTTCTAACCACTGATCAAAAAACCAGTTTAGATCTACCTGTGTATAACCAATAATGGAATTTCTGAAATCTTCAAAATAGGGATGGCATAATTTCCATTCCTCAGTATAATTTTTCATAGCGGCAATAAAAAGATCATCTCCCAATACATATTGAAGATTGTACAACATGACTGCAGTTTTATAATAAACATGTCTGTAACCTCCTCCATGTCCAAGTGCCGAATTGAACATATCGGAATGTGTATTCAATGGCATGTCCTTACTGCGCGATGCATCATCCAGGTAAGCATAATACACTTCACTCATCATCATTTCATCAGGGTTGCGGTATTTAGCAACATATTTACTGCTTTCAGGATATTTAACGCGCAATTCACCATCTATTTTTATGCATCCCCATGCAGTTAAAAATTGTGCAAATCCTTCGTCGAGTGATGCGCGATAGGTTTCGTTATTTCCAACCATACCAAAATACCATTGATGTGCAACCTCATGCATTAACAGATCGCGATAACTCGGGTCATAACCGCCGTCTAAAGTCAGCATCGGATATTCCATTCCGTCGCGTGCATCCGCAACTACAATTTTCGGCCATATATAATCACTGAAATCAGCGCTAAATGTTTCTATTATCTCTTTAGTATAATTTGCTGCATTCTGCCAATATGCTGCATGGCCTTCCTGCACAACTGCAACACAGCGTACCGCCTTGCCATTAAATAAAGCGAGTGCTTCTCCTATTCTATAATTCGGATCAGCAGTAAATGCAAAATCATGCACATTTATAGCGTAATATTTCCAAACTTTTTTATCACCCTCAATATAAGGAATTATAACGGAGGCTTTTTCTTCCCACGGTTTATCGCTAAAATTTTTGATATCTAATTTTTCACGCAGCGATCGGGGCATAACCTCCGCTTCATTTTCTAAATAACCTGTCGCTTCTACAATATAATTGCTGGCAAACGTTAATTCTACTTCGTAACTTCCAAAATCACCATAAAATTCTTTACCTAAATGCTGATCTGTATCCCATCCTGCTTTTCTGTCGTAAACACAAATTCTTGGATACCAATGCACACCATCGTAATGCGTAAAATCTCCCGAATTAAATTTTTTCATTCTCCTGCGCAAACTTCCCGCATCGAAATACGTTTTAAATGGAATTTGAAAAGTGATATTTGATCCGGGTTGGAGCGTTTCGGGAAGTTGTACTTTTATAACTGAGAAATCTTGAGTAACTGTAGTTTCCTTTTTTACTGCAATACCATCTATTTTTATTATAGCAATCTTATCAATTTCGGTTCCCTGTCCTTGTGACTCGTATTTGCCAAAGGTGCTTTTAACTCCATTTGCTTTATTTAATGCATCAATATACGAATCAGGTTGAAATGCTTCTTGGTATAAATGAAAATATACAAAAGGCAAAGCATAGGGCGAATTGTTATAATAAGTTAAAGTGACGTTTCCATCAATAATATCTGTTTTTTCGTCTATCTCTGCTTTTATGGCATAATGCACATCTTGTTGCCAATATCCGTCGAAGGGCTTTTTATTTTTCCAGTAATATGGATTTTCTGCACTGCGGTAAGAATAGGACGGTCGATTAAAAACATCAGGTAAAATCTGAGTATAACCCGAATTGATGATTAACACGAATAATATTGTCAAAAAAATGTTTTGCAGATGACGCATGTTCTTATTTGATTTGTGTAAAATATGAATGCAAATATAGAAACCCTTAATTAAGTTTACATGTACCACTTCATCGCTTTAACATTAATTCCGGGAATCGGGCCGGTTAATGCCAAGTCACTTTTAAGTTATTGTGGCAGTGCCGAAAAAATATTCAATATGAAAGCTTCCCAGTTACTTAGGATCCCGGGTATTGGAGAAGCGGCTGCGCATGCAATTGTTAGTCATGATGTTTTTGCCAGAGTTGACGAGGAAATGATGTTTTTAGAAAAGAAAAATATACAATGTCTAACTTTTTTGGATGATAATTTCCCTAAACGTCTAAAAAACTGCGTCGACTCACCAATAGTTCTTTATTATGTGGGAAATGCTGATCTAAATACAGAAAAAATAATTGGTATTGTTGGCACAAGAAATTCCACCGATTATGGAAAAAATATCTGCAATGATCTGATAATGGATATACAAGCTGAAAATATCCTGGTTGTAAGTGGACTTGCTTATGGAATTGACATTGCGGCGCATAAGGCATGTGTTAAGAATAATATTCCAACTGTTGGTGTGCTTGCTCATGGTCTCGATAGGATATATCCTTATACACATCGCGAAATGGCTTCTAAAATGATACAAAACGGAGGATTGCTTACAGAGTTTTTAAGTAAAACAAACCCTGACCGGCAGAATTTTCCGAAAAGAAACCGCATTGTTGCAGGTATGATAGATGCGCTTATTGTGGTAGAAACAGCTGAAAACGGTGGTGCAGTCATAACTGCTACACTTGCCGATTCCTATAATAAAGATGTAATGGCATTTCCCGGAAATATTCAGAATAAATATTCAAAAGGATGTAATAATCTCATAAAAACAAACAGAGCAGCACTTGTGGAAAATGCTGCAGACATATTGGCTTTAATGCGGTGGACAAAAAATGAGGTTAAACCTAAAAAACAACGTACTTTGTTTATCGAATTTACCGAGGAAGAAAGAATGATATATGTTTTACTTCAGGAAATGGAAGAGATAGGAATTGACGAATTAACCTCGCGTGTTTCACTTTCGCCAAGTGCGATAGCGGGTAATTTATTGAATCTGGAATTCCAAGGAATAGTTGCCTCACTGCCCGGAAAGCGCTATAAGTTAATTTAGGTCATATTTTATTTGAAGATTGGTATTTGACTCAAATCGCATGAATAATTTTTATTTGGTGATGCATTCAATAACTGGTTATAGTGTTTCGCACTTCATTTCACGCATTTCGCTCAAAGTGGGTTGCAAGCCTTATTGCTAATCCTCAATTTTCGGAATTATTGGTTTAATTCCAAATATCCAAAACATGAAACAATATCTTTTACTCGCCGCTTATTGCCTTATAAATTCAATTTTATTGGCACAAACCCCTGAAAAAAAAATATTACTACAAACCCATAATGGTGAATTCAATAATTTAATTTCAGCAGACCTCGATAATAATGGAATGGAAGATTTTATTGCATTTGAAGGTTATATTTCCTGGTTTGAAGGAACCGGGGATAGCATTTGGGGAAATTCACATAATATAGCGGAAGATGGACTGTTAAATGTTAGTGATTGTCACACAATTGATGTTGATCTTGATGGTTTTATTGACCTTTTTTATACCACTGGTTATGGTGTCTATAATTTCGGTTGGCTTAAAAATCCTGGAATTATAGATGCACCTTGGATAAATAATGAATTAACAGGTGCGTATAACGATTTTATCGGATTATTTGATATTGATGGCGACAGCGATAATGACCTTGTTTATGAAAACGATGCTTCACTTTTAAAGTGGAGAGAAAATATTGATTTAGACTTTTCGGATATTCATACCATACCTGATGCTTTGCCTGCTTTATTTGCCAGTTCTGTATGTGATTATGACAATGATGGTGATATGGATTGGACCGGATATTTCGACGATTGTTGTGTAAAATATTTTAAGAATAACAGTGATGGAACTTTTACAGAATCAAGTGTTTCTACCGACGAATATGAAGATAATGTTTATTCAACAGATGTAAATGGAGATGGTTATGCAGATGTTGTAATTTCCTATTATTCAAGTATCGATGTTGCAACTTTTAATCCGGTTACAAATACTTTTAATGCTGCCGGATATTGGGACGATGAAAATTTCAGCGACCTGCAGTTTAGGGACATGGATGGAGATGGTGATGAGGATTGGATATTATTTTTTCAGGATGGATCTGAAATTGAGGTAAAATGGATCGAACGCACAGGTGGAGCCATCTCTTTAGCAGATACAATTACTTTAATTTCAGGGCTTCCATCAACATCTCCGTATATTTCATTAATTGATTTCAATAATGACACACAACCTGATATTTGGTTTGCAGATGGAATTGGAGTAGATATTTATTTAAATGAATTACCGGTTGGGTTTTCCGCATCAACAATTGACCCGGAAAATACTTGTATGAGAATGGATATCAGCCGCATTTTTGATGTGGATAATGATGGTGATAATGATCTTATGGTGGCTTCGCACAATGGAAAATTGGGTTGGCTCAAATATGATATTGCAACAGATTCTTTTTATGGAGTCCACTTTTTGCCAAATTTTGAAGCAAGTCCATATCCAACAATGATGAAAGAATTTGATGTTGACCTGGATGGAGATCTGGATATTATCACAACTTTCAGAAGTGCCGGTGCATCTGAACAGGTTGCTTATTATTGTTTGAATGAGGGTGATGGAAATTTTAGTATACATGAATTTGACGATATGGCATTTAATGATATTTGGCTCACAGATGCGGATGAAGATGGTGATGATGATCTTTTAGTTATGCAATTTTCATCCCCTAATTATTTGCACTTATATTTAAATTCTGGTGATACAAGTTCTTTATTTAATTATACTGAACAAATAACACCGACCGACACCTGGAAATCATTTGATATGATAGATATTGACAATGATGGTGATGATGATTTCATCGGCGCCAAAGTTTCATCAACTCAGATCCAAAAAATTACCAATATTTTTGGCGGAACTTTTTCAGCGCCGGTATTTTATTTATCAACCCCCTGCACAGCAGTTGCAGCAATATATACAGATGATTTTGATAATGATGCCGATGTCGATTATATGTATGTTTGTACCGTTTCTGAAAATGTAACCTTGGCAACTAATGAAGCTGGAAGTTTTAGTTATTCAAACATAGGTGATTTTGCTACACCATCAATCGCGGGTCCATCCTATACAGAAACAAAAGATATAAATGGAGATAGCATTCCTGATCTGATCAATTCTTTATATACCGGATCTACCAATATTAAATTTTCAACCGGCCCAGGCACTTTTGCAGATATTTATGTGAATATTTATTCTGAATTTGGTGCATTCGGATATTTCGATAATAATGAAATGGTCGACTTTGTTGGTGCTGGCGATTTTGAATATTATTTACTATACAATGCCATATTTGCGGCACCTGCTTATACTATTTCCGAGCCAAGTGCAACTTATTTAGTAGAAAATGGTGCTTCTGACGGTGTTACAATCACTTTTACAGAGATACCGCAGGTTGCATTGCAGATTGATATTTACCCTTCGGGAAGTATTAATGCCGGCGCAGGAGAAGGAATTCTCGTGAGTTTAATTTTTTATCCGGATGAATCAGCTTTAATTCCTCAAACTATAGCATGGGCTGTTCCGGATGATGCAATAATTGAAGACATCGCTTATAATGCTGTTCAAATTGTAAATGAACCTATATCATGGGGAATTTACGATGGATCAATAAATGAAACATACAGTTATCTTATTATTGATAATGATGCCGGTTTATTTCTTAGCGGTGAAGTATTAACTTTAGTGGAAGGTGTAACTTTTGCAACCATGTCGGGCCATATCAATATTATTCCCTCGGTGGAAACTCTTGTTAATATCATTCCCGGTGAACATATAAATGCAGGGGAGGGGGCCGGGGAAATTAAGAGTGTTACCCTTTTATCAGGTCTAGATGGTTTAAACGATTTTCTGTTTACCCTTTCCGTAGAGGATGATTATATTCATGAACTTAATATAACGGAGGAAGTAAATTTTGATCTAAATTCTGCTGAAATCATTCTGGATGAACTTATGCCTGCACCAATTTTAGTTTACATAAATGACAATGATTTTGTTTCAATATCAACTGCTTTTCCTGCATCAATAATTACAGAAGAAATTGAACCATTTACCATAGGATTTAATTTAAGTTCAGCACCAAATGCTGATGTAATTATTCATGCAATTCCCGATGCGCAATTCGACCTTGGAGCCGGAACAGGAATGCCTGTTTCCATCATATTTATTGCAGACGGAACCTTGCCCGTGTTTCAGAATTTTAATGGAACAGCAGTGGAAGATGGTATTTACGAAGGATTACATGCAGGTTCTATCACTTTTACAGTTGAAACCACCGATTCCTTTTATGCAGATCTATTAATTGATGATTTATTTTTGAATATTATTGATAATCCCGCAATGGAAGGAGTAAGTATTGCATTTGCAAATACGGAATATTATTTAGAAGGTACTTTAGAAATGCCCGCCGGGATTAATTTATTTTCCATTCCTGATGAAGAGGTAATTGTTTATGCAACACCTGATGAACAATTGGACCTTGGAAGTGGACCGGGAAATGCAATATATTTTATTTTTGAACCAACATCTGATGCCCTTGAACCACAAACAATTTATATAGCGATTGTGGATGACCTCTTAGTTGAAGGAGATCACACCGGGACTATCACCTTTACTTCGGAGTCTGGTGACATCGTCTATGAGGATCTAAGTATTCCGGATTTAGTTATTAATATTTCTGATAATGATAACGAAGTTGCAATAGAAAATACTGATCAAAATTTGTTTGCGATTTATCCAACAATCAACAATGGAATATTTACCGTTCAGCTTGGTACCGGAGAGAATATTATTTCTGTGATAAATACGCAGGGGCAATTAATATTTCACCATACCATAAATGAAAGTATCGTGATAGATATATCATCTAATCCGGCAGGGAAATATTTTGTTGTGCTGAACGAAAATAATAAACTGTATACACAGGCAATTGAAATTGTTAAATAATAAAGCTGTGATCTGCAAAAGGAGCTGTCTCCATTAAACACTTTTTTGTAAATCAAGAAACCGCAATATTTTCAGATATTGCGGTTTTTTTAATATGTAAAAACCACTAAAATGGATGAGGAATACAATTTTTTTCAACAACCATAATCTACAGCTCAAAAAAGCAACATTTTAGTGAGAGATAGTGACAGCAATGGTTTGCAGATTTTTTTAAAACATTTGTCACAAAATTTTGATACAAAAAGACATTTTTTTCTAAAATTGATGACTAAAGTAATCCCTAATAAAAAAAGGCTGGATTATCTTTGCAGCCGAAACAACCTTTCTCATCAAATGAACGAATCAGGAATTAAAAATCCTTCTGCTTCTTTAAGCAAAATTGGCCTGAACCACACTGCAAATGCATACTGGAACCTATCTCCCGCCGAATTGGTGGAGCATACGATCTCGCGCGGCTTAGGTGTGCTTGCCGATAGCGGTGCACTGGTTGTGGACACCGGAAAATTCAGAGGAAGAGCTCCAAAGGATAAATTTACAGTGCGCGATGAAAAAACTGCCAATACTGTTGACTGGAACAATGTGAATTTTCCAATAGAAGGTGAGGTTTTCGATAAATTATATCAAAAAGTTTTGAACTACCTCAGTTCTAAGGATATTTGGGTGCGCGATAACTTTGCCTGCGCCGATCCTAAATACCGAATCAATATCCGGACAATAAATGAACTTCCCTGGGGAAACCTCTTTTGCGACAATATGTTTTTGCGTCCTTCTCTGGAGGAAATAAAAACACAGGAACCCGATTGGATCATCATCAATGCACCTAAATTTCTTGCTGATCCTGCGGTTGATGGCACAAGGGAAAAGAATTTTGCGATGATCGATTTTACAAAACGCATTATTTTGATAGGGGGAACCGGTTACACAGGTGAAATGAAAAAGGGAATTTTTACCGTGCTCAACTTTTGGTTACCCCAGGAAAAAGGCGTTCTAAGCATGCATTGTTCTGCAAATGTTGGAAAGGATGATGATGTAGCGATTTTCTTTGGATTATCCGGAACCGGCAAAACAACTTTAAGCGCAGACCCTGACAGGAGATTGATAGGCGATGATGAACACGGCTGGACAGAGGACAGCGTTTTCAATTTTGAAGGTGGTTGTTATGCCAAATGTGTGAATCTTTCTGCTGAAAATGAACCGCAGATATACAGTGCAATTAAATTCGGATCCATACTTGAAAATATTGAATTTTATCCGGGCAGCAGAAAAGTTGATTTTACAAATATCAGTAAAACTGAAAATACACGGGTGAGTTATCCGATAGAATTTATAGATAACATCATGAAACCGAGTATGGGCGGACTTCCAAAAAATATTTTCTTCCTTACTTGTGATGCATTTGGAGTATTACCTCCGATCAGTAAATTAACACCCGGTCAGGCTATGTATCAGTTTTTAAGCGGATATACTGCTAAAGTGGCAGGAACAGAAGCAGGAATAACAGAGCCACAACTCACTTTTTCGACGTGTTTTGGAGCTCCTTTCATGCCATTACATCCTACAAAATATGCAGAGATGTTAGGGGAAAAAATGACCAAACAAAAAGTAAACGTTTGGATGATCAACACCGGTTGGTCGGGTGGATCTTATGGCACCGGTAAACGCATGAAATTATCCTACACCAGAGCTATGATCACAGCAGCATTAAGAGGTGAATTGGACAATGTCCAATATCAGGCTCATGAAGTTTTCGGATTAATGATACCGCAAACATGCCCGAATGTTCCTGCTGAAATATTAAATCCAAGAAATACCTGGGCTGATAAGACACTTTACGATACGAAGGCAGCAAACCTTGCCGTACAATTCGTGCATAATTTTGAAAAGTATGCCGATAAAGCAAATGCAGAAATACTAGCCGCTGCGCCAAAGGTTAATGCTAAAGTGTAATTATTACTGTATTTAAAAGGCATCCGGAATATTTCGGAGGGCTTTTTATTTGTATACTTTAACGAATGTTTCGATTTGTTTATGGAATTTTCCTAATTTCGTGGAAATAATAACGATGAAAAAGATAGGCATTATAATATTTACTTTATCAGCTGGACTACTTTTTTGTTCTTTTTTATTAAGGTCAAGTCCCGAAAGATATTTGAAGAAGCAGGGTTTTAGATTCATCTCACAATCAACAGAAAATAAGGAAGTGGGCTTTTATATTTTCGAAACTGAAATTTCTAATTCCAATTATAAATATTTTTTGAACGATATAAAATCAAAAGGTCGTTCAGAGGTTTATACGATCGCAATGGTGGATAGCAGTGCATGGGAAATTGCTTTCCAGGATTTTGCACCTTATACTAATTTTTACTTTCAGCAGGAATCCTATGATCAATATCCTGTAGTAAATATTTCTTACGACGGAGCTATTTTATATTGTAAATGGCTTACTGAAGTATATAAAAGTGAGGGTTATGATATTACTGTCTCACTCCCGGATTCTATTCAATGGAAAACTGCTGCTAAAGGTGGTAATGAAGAAAATATTTACAGTTGGGAAGGATCTGCCAATGTAAATAAAAAAGGTTTTTATAAGTGCAATGCTAAAAAAGAGGAAGAATGTAGTTATGTTACAGCACCTATATATTCTTTCGAAAAAAACAATTTTGGACTTTACAACACCTGCGGAAACGTAGCGGAAATGTTGAAAGAAAAAGGCCTTCACAAAGGTGGAAGCTGGAATAGTCCGCTGAATTATGTAGAAATTGATTCTAAAGATGAATATGCAGGTATTTCGGAGCCTTCACCCTATATCGGATTTCGCCCGGTTGCTATTATTAATCATTAATTGTTTATTTTTAAGATATTATGCGCACAATAATTCTGGTTTTTAGTTTTCTTATATTAAATATTTTTAACACTAAGGCACAAACCGGAGTTTGCGATTCACTTATTATTCCGAATGTAATAACACCAAACGGTGACGGTTTTAATGATGTTTGGGTAATTGAGTGTATAGAGAATTTTCCCGGCAATGAAATTCAGGTTTATAGCAGATGGGGAGAAATAATTTATCAGGCTTTCGGATATGATAATAATTGGAATGGAACCTGGGATAAAACGAAAGGTGATCTTCCGGTTGGCACTTACGTTTATATAATAAAATTAAATGGGATTGGTGAAGAAGAATCCATTACAGGAGCCCTAACTATAATTAGATGAAAATAAAAAATTTCTGTTTTACCGGTTTGTTTTTTATTGTTTTTTCCTGTACTTATGCTCAACAAGCAGTTTTTTCACAATACTATTTTAATCCCGTTTACAGCAATCCTGCTTTTACAGGAAGTGATTATAAATTAAGTATAAGAACACAATACAGATCCATGTGGTCAGGTCTTGGATTAGGGCCTAATACTGCTTTAATAATGGCACATAGTCCTATAGGGCTATCGGCCTCATCAATTGGTGTTAGTTTGATGAATGACTATATCGGACTTTCGAATGCAACTGATGCATCCATATTTTATGCCTACAGATTTCAAACAAAAATCGGCAGAATAGCTGCAGGAACTAATATTAATTTTGAAAATTATACGCAGAATCTTTCCAATGCATTGCCAAAAGATCCGGGTGATCCTGTATTGGCAGCAGATATCAATTTATTTTTATTTAATTTGGGTTTTGGTTTGGTTTGGGAAAATGAGTTTGGATATTTTGGAATATCATCACCCGCAATATTAAAAAATTCACTTTCCGAAAATAATAATTCTGCTGAATCAAAAACTATAATTCAATTTAATATGATAGGTGCTTATACTATTGATATTAATTCTTTGTGGAAGATAACGCCTTCTGTTTTATATAAATACCTCGAAACCATGCCAAGTCAGTTTGACATTCAGGTGCATTTGTTATACAACGATCAATTTCAATTCGATTTGGGATATCGCACAAACACTACTTATGTAGTTGGTGTATCGTATAAATTTTTGGATGAATTGCAGATTGGTTATTGTTACGATCTTGATAATAGTTCTTTTGGTTCCGCGAGTGGAGGAAGTCATGAATTATTAGTTGGTTATGGTTTAAATAAAAGTAAATCGGAATAAAATTCTTTATGCATTTATTTTATGCCCCAGATATTACAGAAAAGGAGAATTACCGGCTTTCGGATAAAGAATCGCATCACATAATTCATGTATTGAGATCGATGCTTGGCGATACCCTTTTTTTAACGGATGGGAAAGGAAATATTTTTGAAACGGAATTAACAGAGATCACAAAAAAGTATGGGGTTGTTAAAATACTTTCGCATAAAAAATCTCCCTCAAAAAATTATAAAATTCATATAACAATTGCACCTCCAAAAACTGGTGATCGACTTGATTTTTTATTGGAGAAGCTGACGGAGCTTGGTGCAGATCAAATTACTCCGCTTGAAACACAAAATTCAGAAAGAAGGAAATTCAATCGCGAAAAAGAGGAGCACACTCTCATAGCCGCAATAAAACAATCAGGGAATCCGTTTTTACCGGTATTAAATGATATGACAGAATTTCACAAATTTATCACTTCCACTAAGAATAGCACTTCCGAAAAATATATCTGTTATTGCAAAGGTGATAATAAGGTTATGCTTGCCAAATTGTATAAACCACAAAATGATGTAATAATCTGTATTGGTCCAGAAGGTGACTTTACCGGGGAAGAGATTAAATTTGCACTTGAAAATAATTTTATTCCTGCAAGCCTTGGCGATCAGATCATGCGCACTGAAACAGCGGGAATTATATCAGCCGGGATCATTAATACCATTAATCAATTAGCATCATGAAAATATTAAGTACCATTTTTTTAATTGCACTCACCTGTTTGATCAGTAGTTTTTCACCACCTGCACCTGCCTATTCCATTGCCCTTTTAAAGTATAATGGTGGTGGCGATTGGTATGCAAATCCCACATCTCTGCCAAATCTTGTAGAGTTTTGCAATAAAAATCTCGATATCAATTTAAACACCGATCCGCCAACTGTTGAAGCCGGAAGCCCACAATTATTTAATTATCCCTTTCTGCACATGACTGGACACGGAAATGTTGTTTTTTCGAACGAGGAGGCGCAGAATATGCGGACATACTTATTAGCGGGAGGATTTTTACACATTGACGATAACTATGGTATGGATCCCTATGTGCGACCGGCTTTGAAAAAAGTTTTTCCGGAGTTGGAATTGATTGAACTGCCGTTCAGTCACCCGATATTTCATCAGAAATACGATTTTAAGAATGGTTTGCCTAAAATTCATGAACACGACAATAAATCTCCTCAGGCCTTTGGTTTGTTTTGGGAGGGACGACTACTTTGTTTATATACCTATGAATGTGACCTTGGCGATGGTTGGGAGGATGCTGATGTACATAAAGACCCAGAAGAGGCAAGGCAGAAGGCTTTACAAATGGGTGCAAACATTATTCAATATGTATTTATGGGTCGTTCTGACCTGTAAAACTGAAATACTTTAACACTATTTTCCATCTTTTAAAAATTAATGCATACTTTCGTAACGGGGGAATTGGGGGAGTATATTGTAAACACCTATTCGGACCAATTAAGGATAAAGATGAAATCCCATAAGGATGAGATAATGCAGATTCTTCTTGTAGAAGACAACCCCGGCGATATCAGATTAACGCAGGAAGCGCTCAAAGAGGGTACGATCAAAAATGTACTTAACGTAGTGAAAGATGGGGTAGAAGCGCTGGATTACCTCAAAAAAAAGGGTAAGTTTATGAATAATCCTACCCCTGACATCATACTACTGGACCTCAATCTTCCCAGAAAAGACGGACGTGAAGTGTTGGCGGAAATTAAGTCCGATGAATATTTAAAGTTAATTCCTGTCATCATACTTACAACCTCTGATGCCGATCAAGACATCATAAGAAGTTATAAGTTGCATGCTAATTGTTTTATAACCAAACCTGTGGATCTCGATCAGTTTATTTTTATCATCAGACAGATTGAAACATTTTGGTTTACTGTGGTTAAATTGCCCATAAAAAAATACTGATAATTTGTAATAATGGATTTAAAAAAGAATATCAACGTATTATTAATTGAAGACAATCCTGCTGATGCAAGACTTGTGGAGATCTATTTGAACGAATCAACCATGCTGACACCCAACATTTCAAAAGTTGTGGAATTAAAAAAGGGCATGCTCATGCTGGAGGAAAGTGATTTTGATATTGTTCTGCTGGATCTTACACTTCCTGATAGCTCCGGATTTGATACGGTTAAAACGCTTCTCAACGAATTTCCTACTCAGACTGTAATTGTAATGACCGGTCTGGAGGATGATACTGTAGCTATTAATTCAGTTAAAGCAGGTGCTCAGGATTTTATTGTAAAGGGGCAATTCGATAATAATTTATTGTCGCGGACGGTTTCCTATGCCATTGAACGACACCAGTTGCAAATTAAATTGGAGAATTACGCAAAAGCCATAAAATTAAATGAGCAGCGCCTTATCGAAGCGCAGACAATGGCACGCATGGGTAACTGGGAACTGGATGTGGTAAATAATCAAATGTACTGGAGCAACGAAGTATTTCGCATTTTAGGATTTAAAGAAAATGCCTTCGAACCAACACTTAACGATTATCTAAAATACATAGCGCCTGAAGAAGTAACCGAAGTGCACAATGCAATTAAACGCACAATGGAAAAGGGAAAAGCTTATCATACTGAATACAAAATAATTTTACCGGGAAATGTAACGAAACAAATTGCGAACAGAGGTCAGATTCAAAAAAGTAAAAAAAATAATGGGCTTTGTCTTTCCGGAACAATTCAGGATATCACAAACCTGACGCATAAAGCTGACGAAAAAAATCCTATTATAGAGCAATTAGCAAAACAATATTCTGCCATACTCTCCGAAGCTGAAAAATTAAATGATAATGAAGAACTCAAAAGTATGCTCAAGTCAGGTAATGAGCTTCTGAACAAATTGAAAATGGGTAATTGAAAATTTCTTTTATTCTTTTATTATTTTATTATTACCCTATCAATTCCGTCAAACTCCGGAGCTTGAATACTCAATACTTTTAAAGGTATTAAAGAAGTAACTATCACCTGATGCAAAGTGCCAACGGGAATTATAATTATATCACCAGCCTTAATAATTTTCCATTCCTCTCCCAGTAGCATATTAGCTTCTCCTTCTAAAACAATTACCTGTTCGGTATGGTAAGCATGTTTATGTAACGGCACTTCTTTCTTCACCCAAATTTCAAATGTAGTTACAAGCGAATCGCTGTATAATTTTTTGCTGGTTACATTATCATATTCATCAATAAGCTGCATTGTATCAATGTCAATAAATTGCGCCTCGGCAATTTGAGTTACACAAAATATCACAATCAAAAGTAAAAGTCTCCGCATAAAATTGCTTTAGTTTAATGTTAGAATAACCGGGGTGTCAAGAGTAATTTGTAATTTGTAATTAGTAGTTAGTATATAGTAGTTAGTATTTAGTAGTAATGATTTGCCACTTTACCTTATACAGGGAGGAGTAAAAACATCCGGTTCACGAAGATCAAAACTCAAAACTCATTACTCATTACTCATTACTCATTACTCATAACTCATTACTCATAACTCAT
>CAZXBG010000079.1:0-19015 GCA_964638865.1 uncultured Chitinophagales bacterium
CTTTTTTGTAAATCTGCCTTCCGCTGCAATTATTTCAACAAGGTAAATTCCTTTTAGAACATTTAATTTTACCTCTGTAAATTGATTTTTTAGTTCACTTGAATATTTCTCCTCCCCTTCCAAATTATAAACATGCAACTCAGTATTATTTAACGCAATATTTAATTTAACAAATACAGTATTTCCAAAACTGTAAACCACTGCATCCAAATTGTTGATTTCATTTACTCCAACTGTGGTATCACCAATGGTATCTCCTGCAGCAATTCCGGTGTTACATTTCGATTCATATGCAAAGTCATGTATTATTAATTTATTCGCTGTATCTTCAATACTGCAACGTATCCAACCGTAATGCAAGCAACCATCGTCATCAACAAATCTAACACCAACATATTTGTTTTGAGGGTCAAACCCCCAGGCTCCAGTAAAAATATACCAATCGTCATCAATTTCTAATCTTATTCTTGCAGCAACCATAATTTGATAATTCCCATTTTGAAAAGATATTGATTCATCAATTACATATCCATAGTTTAAATCAAATAAAAAATATGTTGTTGGGTCTCCACCATCAGTGGCATAAACTCCTACCATTTCATTTTGAGATGTGCCTATAGCAGTAGCCCAGATCCCTCTACGGGAGCGATAATGTGCAGGTGTACTGGCAGAAGAAAAATAATAACTTTCAATGGAGGTTTTTAAAAACCGAAATTCATTCCCTCCACTACCATCAATATTAATATTGGCAGTTTCTCCATGATATTGTAGTTCAATATCCGGTTCCAGGTCGGTATAAATTGCACCGGCTTCGGCATCCTTATGTATTAGTAACAATACTCCTGCTAAGCAGGAGTATTGTTGTAAGGTAAATTTATTTGTTTGCATAATCATTCAGCTTTAATGAGTTTTTTTGTAACGGTAAATGTTTTTTCTTTGTTACTGATCACTATCATATAAACTCCGGATGGAAAATTGGAAACATCTATATCCGTATTAATAGTATATACTGAATTAAAACAGGCAACTCCATCAAGATTGAATAAAGTAACATTAAACGCATTTATAATTGCTTCCGGTGCACTACAAACAATCCTGAATTTTGTGCTTGCAGGGTTTGGAAAAATGGAAAATGCATCTTCATTTAAAACTAATCCCAACTTTGAAGTTGCATTTATTGGTATTACATAATACCCAAAGGAGTATGCAGGTACTGTTACACAAATACTTCCTGTTAGTGCCGTACATTCCGGTAGGGTAGTTATAGTTTTAATACTTTGAATTTCATACGGATGCAAATTTATGGTATTATAACAGGTATTAATATCGAACAATTTACTTCGACCCGAATTGGAATAGGGCCAAAGGGCATCCACAGCATAAATTGTTGCATTATCAAAAGAAATAAAATCTGCATCAGGGTATAAGTATCCCAATGTACCATAATTAATTTTATAGGTTTGTGTTTCCCCTTTCATATTGGAATAATAAACATATAATTTATTATGCACTCTATCTATAAAAATAGTCGGCTGAATATTAGGATTATGAAAAAACATTGTGGAGTTAGATGGTAAATATTCCAAATTGTTCTTTGTTATTTCACTCAGCATTTTGAAATTATAATACATTGTTCTTTTTAACCAAAATTTTTCTTCCCCGGGAGGAGTTGGAAGTGGGTCCAAAACTTCATCATCTGCCTCACTTACGTGATTTAGTCTGTCTGCCTTATCCGCATGTACTAGCATGGCATACAAAGCACCTCCTCCCCAACTATGGAAAGTGGAATAGGTATGGAAACCGGGACGGTAAGCAGGATCAAAATTCAATTTAAGGTCTTTTAAGAACCATTCCTGTATTAATAATCCATGCGGAAAACTATTACAATAGGAGGTTAAAAGGTTTTGATCGAATGCATCTTGTTCATCTTCCGTATTCAAATTATAATCCTTATCCTTTAAATTCCATTCCGTGGTCCACAATTCCTTTTTTGATGGCCCTGTTAAACTAAATAAGAGGTCAGTCTTCTGTTGGTCATAAGATTGTTTATATCGCGATTTTAAAAAAATGCGGAAGTTGCCAAAATCATTCGAGTTAAGTCCTAATAATTTTTCAAAAGCCAATTCTAATCTTTTATCATAGGAATTATAATCCCAAAAAGATTCTGAAGTGCAATATGTTTCATGAACACAAACTGCAGGATAATGCCCATATCCGTTATTCGGATAATAATCAGTACAATAATAATTTATCGGAATATCGCCCCAATTGCCATTGGGTTCGTAATAGGGATGCAGGATTACGGCATCAAATAAATATCTTGGGCTACCCGAAACCATAATAAAATCTGAATAATGCGCTTTCAAATCTTCGTTCCAATAGGTGCTGAGTTGAGGGCCTGTTTTGAGTGCAAAATTAGATGGAGGTCCTGACGCCAAATTTGCTACTGTTATTCCAACCTTGGTGGTAAAATTGGGATCATTTTTAAAGGCCCCTATAAAATCATGATCCGCCTGCATGGTTTCAGTAAATACATAATCGTAATATGATGACATCCAAGCACCATAACCCGGTGTAATTTCTCCTGTATAACCACCCACATCAAACATATCTTCCAGCTGATATCCATTAATAAATTGCCAGTAATCGTCAAATTCCTGGTAACCCATAATATCTTTTGCCCATTTTAAATTACATTCATTACCCATCTCTACCCCAACAACATTTATATCCGTTACGCCGTTATTTGTTTCCTTTTGCAGATATTCTATAATCCTTTTGTTCTGACTTGCAGATTCACTGAAAACATTTAAGTCAACAATTACTTCAACAGCATATCCCCCATTATAATCCTGAATATAATCTACCAGATCAATAAATTGGTCGATATATTTTTGTGGTTGAATAGCCGGGATATCATTTTGCTGATTATAGGTTTCTACTGTTTTTTCAAGGTCGCCAATATATTCAAAAGCTATCCAAGAATCACAATATAAACAATCACCATCCTCCAAATCATTTTTAATAAATTCCATATTTAGAGGCATTGTTACTGCGCCTACTGTGACAGATTCATCAGCAAACAACTCTCCATTGGTAATGTCATAAAAACGAATAATTTCTTCAATATCATAACCATATCCGGTAACTGATTTATCATCTATTCCATTATTATCTCGGTCATAATTTAATAAATGCATAAATCGGCTGCTTGCACCACCGGGAAAACGCAATACTTGCGGTTTTAGCTGAGCAAGCCATTCCCAGGTATTGGGATAATTATATCCAAACTCCGGCATGTGCGCCAGTGTAAACATCCCTTCAATATGATAACCGAATAAACCAGGTGCAATATTTTTTGTAACACCTCCAAGGGTCACAATAATGTCTCTATTATAATCTATTTCACGAAGAATATCTGTTATAGAATCTGTTCCGGCAAATGCAGAATCCTCATACAGAATAAAAATGGAATCGCCGCCTTCAAGTAATATTTCCATGGTATCTCCAAATGCATATTCCATAGCCGTAGTATCCTCAAACACACTATCCGGTAATAAGAATAAAGCATCCTTAGAAATAATTCTAGTTAACTCCTTATCCTTCCCCAATACTTTACTCATAGTAAATGCAGTGATTAACAAAATAACAAAAATTTGTTACAAATTTTTGTACGATGTGCTTTTTTTTGATGGAAGCAAAAAATTTTGATTTTTCATAGTTGCAGGTTTTAGATTTTTAAAAAAAATCCAAAACATCAACCGGGAGGATCGGCGTTGGGGCCAAAAGTCAGGGGTTTGGTGTTTTGAGATGTTAAATGTAGTAATAATTATTAGAAATCCTGATAAGAAGGAATAATATGAGTAGAATTGTCAAGGGAAAAATGTTTACAGCCATGTCAATAAAAAGGTCATTTTTAAAAATTCTTCCTAAAAAATTTGTTTATTGGAAACCTTTTATCGTATATTTACGATATAGGATTAGATATGGCTTATTCAAAACATTTGGAATTTAAGGAGGACGAGGTGCAATTAGCAGCAATAGCAAAGGCTTTGGCGCATCCTGCACGCATTGCCATCCTCAAAATACTCTCCAACGGACAATGTGTTTGTGGGGAAATAGTAGAGGAACTGCCACTTTCTCAATCCACTGTTTCACAGCATCTGGCTGAACTCAAAAAGGCAGGATTAATTAAAGGAGAAATTGACGGGCCCAGAGTTTGTTATTGCCTCGATACCGAAACCTGCTCCAAAGCGCTTGCATTTTTTCAGTTAATGTTCAAAGAAATAAAATGTTGCTGAAATGGAAACATTAAAAATTAAACAAGCAGAAAATTCACAAGCAGAAAAAATCCAAAAACTTTTAAAGGATGCAGGTTTGCCTTTTGACGATATTTTAATGCATTTACCTGATTTTTTATGTTTTATGGAAGATCATGAAATAATTGCTGTTGCAGGATTGGAAATAAATAATGAAATTGCTTTATTGCGTTCGCTGGCAGTTGCAGAAAATAAACGCAATAAGGGTTTAGGTCAGATGATCTATTCGGCATTAATTGAACATGCGAAATCAAAAAAAATCAAAACCATTTATTTATTGACGGAAACGGCAGAAAAATTCTTTTTAAAAAATGGATTTAATAAAATTGACAGGAATGCAATTCCCGACTCCATAAAAAATACAAGGGAGTACAAAGTATTATGTCCGAATTCGGCAGCAGTATTAATGAAAAATATTTAATTAAAAACAAAAACTACTATTATGCAAAACGATAAAAACATGAAGGAACTGGTAAGGGAAAAATATGCTGAAATTGCCACCCAATCGAAAACACAAAACGAAACTTCCTGCTGTGGCGCAGGCTGTGGTTGTTCTACTATTGATTATGCTATTATGTCCGATGATTACACATCGTTGGAGGGATATTTCGCAGAAGCAGACCTGGGGCTGGGTTGCGGACTACCTACCGAATATGCACAAATTAAAAAAGGAGATACCGTAGTGGATCTCGGAAGTGGTGCGGGTAACGATGCATTTATTGCGCGTTCCATTGTTGGCGAAGATGGAAGAGTTATTGGCATTGATATGACCGAAACTATGATTGATCTTGCCAGAAAAAATGCAGCGAAATTAAAACTGGAAAATGTGGAATTTCGATTGGGAGACATAGAAAAAATTCCAATCAGCAATAATAAAGCCGATGTTGTAGTGAGCAATTGCGTACTCAATTTAGTCCCTGATAAATTAAAGGCATTTATTGAAATGTATCGCATTTTAAAACCGGGAGGACATTTTAGCGTATCTGACATTGTATTGGTTGGAAATTTACCGGAATCCATTGTTAAGGAAGCAGAAATGTATGCCGGTTGCGTTTCGGGTGCAATTCAAAAAAACGATTACTTAAGTATGATATCCAATGCAGGTTTTACAAAAGTGGAAATCAATAAAGAAAAAGCAATTACTATCCCCGATGAAATACTTTCAAATTATTTGAATGCGGATCAACTGCAGGATTTTAAAGACAGCAAAACCGGAATTTTCAGCATCACCGTTTATGGTGAAAAAGCAAAAGATTGCGGCTGCGGAACCGAATGCTGTAATTAGGCAAATTTTTAAGAAATATTTATTTATTTTTACTCTGAATAAGAAAATATTAACTTTACCCTGCATGAGAAAATCAATTGGTTTAATTTATACATTAAAAATTTTAGCGATTTTCCATTCAGGCATTTCTTATTCAGAGTAATATGAATATTGGCGACTGGATACAATTAGGCATTATAATTCTTGTTTTTGTTGTATTGGCTATTATTATTTTCAGCATCATTATGTGGTTGTGGTGGATTACTGTAATGATAGTATTAGCAGTGTCTGTTGCACTTTACATCATCAACAGATATATCAAACTCTGAGAATAAATGCATACCTTTGTGCCACCAAATTTTATTTAAATGAGAACCGTAAAAGTTTATAATTTTATAATTGCACTATCTGCAATAATATTTATTTCTTCCTGTGGCAATTCTTCACAGGAGGCTATAAAAGAAAAACGCCAGGAAGAAATGCAAAACAAGGAGAACAGAGTGAGTCCCCTTGCAACTGCATCAGCCACTATTGGTGCTAATACCATCACCATTGCCTACAGTTCTCCATTAGTAAAGGGCCGTCCAATCTGGGGTGAACTTGTTAAATACGATGAAGTTTGGAGAACCGGTGCCAATGAGGCCACCACTATAACCTTTACCCAGGATGTTACCATAGAGGGTCAAAACCTTCCAAAGGGAACCTATTCTCTTTTCACCATTCCAACAGCCGCAGATTGGACCATAATTTTTAATGTAAACGAAACACAATGGGGTGCATTTAAATACGATCAGAGTGAGGATGCATTGAGAGTTAATGTAAAACCGATAATGGTTGATATGGTTCAGGAAAATTTGTTGTTTGAAGTATTAGCTGACGCAACACCAAACTCCGGTATGGTTCGTTTACGTTGGGAAAAGATGCAGGTTGATTTCCATTTTGTAAATGCTGTGGAATAAATTTATTAAATACATTGTTCCTGTAATTTTAAATTGAAAATTATTTTCTAATTGATAATGCACCTTTGGCGTAAAGCCAACGGTTATTGTTTTTAAATGTATTGTTCAACATTTAAATAAATCTTCAATTGAACATTAAAAAATAACCAATAATACATCTCCCCGAAAAAAATATCATTTTTTCTCAATATTAAAGAACCCATTTAAAAATTTTCGGAACTGGGTATTTTCGGCTGCGTATTTTAATATGAGATATCGAAGAACATGCGGAGGCAAATAACTTAAATGCTCTCTAATTTCTTCATAACCCGTAGTGTCAAGTTTAACTAATTTATTGCCTTCCTTTTTAATATAAAACAAAACGGCAGCTACATGTTTGCAAGGATCTTCTACATCGTTGCAATTGCATTCCCAATAAGTTATAGAATCGTTGTGCCGCTTAAGTTGCACAACGTGGTCGTCGTAACCCTGCACAACTGCCATCCATTCGATACCATTGATATTAAAAACGGATTTTACCCGGCCTTCGCAATAAAAATCATACCCACGCAAACGCGTTTTTTCGCTGAGTTCAGACTCCAGATGATTGAGATGGATTATCACCTTGCAAAAATAGAGAGAAGAAAGCAAATTGTGTTTATTATTATAGTGTTGGGTTTTACAAATTAAAATAATAACAGTATATGTTTCCACAAAATTGATAAGCGGTATCGTTTTGAAAAGGGCATTACTGTGTTTACCTTCGTTACAAATATTTAATATGTCGGACGCCACAATTCAATTTGATCAGATCGTGAAAGGTCGCAGAAGTATGCGTGTATTTGATGCGGAAAAACCATTTGATTCCAATGCGGTGTATACCAGTATACAAAGGGCATTACTCGCACCAAACTCAAGCAATATGCAGTTATGGGAATTTTATCAGGTAAAAAGTGCGGATAAATTAAAGGTTATATCAAAATTTTGTATGAATCAAAGTGCAGCGAGAACCGCACGTGAAATGGTAATCATTGTTATTCCTAAAAAAAAATACAAACAAAGGGCAGCATCAAATTATAATTTCCACCATGCACGTTATGACAATAAACCGATAGAGGAATTGACGAAAAGGGAACAGCGCAGATTAAAATATTATTCGCACCTTATGTTATTTTATTACTTTCAGGATTGGTTCGGAATTGCAGGTATGATCAGAAAATTAGTTGTGAGTATTGCATCTTTTTGGAGACCTGTTGTTTGGCAGGTAAGTAAAAATGATCTTCGGGTTGTAGGTCATAAATCGGCAGCACTGGCAGCCCAAACATTTATGTTAAGCATGAAGGCAGAAGGATATGATACTTGTCCGATGGAAGGATTTGATTCGCATAAATTAAAACGATATTTAAAATTTCCTTCTTCTTATGAAATAAATATGATCATTAGTTGCGGACCAGGCACCAGTGAGGGGATTTATCATGAACAATTCCGCGTACCGGAGAAGGATGTAATATTTACTTTGTAATTGTTTAATTACCAACCGGTATTAAAAATATATTTTGCAGAATTTACACTGCATTTCTGATAAGTGCTGTATGCCTTAGCAGCGCTTATAAATATGGAATTTTCCTCCTCCAAATTCGCCCATGCATTTATTATAGCATTAATAACATAAGCCTCCGGTGCCATTAAACTTGTAGTGGTTACTAAAGGATATGCATTGAGGTAGTTTAATCGTTCTTTAAAATAAGTGTGAGAAATACATGCAATTACAACGGCATCCTTTTGTTTCGCATTTTTATTTATCAGTTCATTTACATTGTTATCCATTAATCCGTTATGACCGGTAAAAGCTACCATATCCGATTTGTTGAGGTCAATTGATAAACTATCATTTATTTTGACAGTATCGTTTAAAGTTTCTGCCAGGTTTTTAAAAAAATACTCCAAACACAATTGCATTTTATCTCCGGAATAGGCATCTGCTATAACAATTATATTTGTAGAGGGCGCTATGGACTTTTTAAAAACGATTCTTTCCATCAAAACATCAGATGTATCAATAACATCAGAAATTACGGTCCATCCTGTTTTTTTAAAATGTGTTTTTAATCCGTATCCGGCTCCCCAATAGAGATTTGTTTTGAGGTTTTTACCATCGCCAAGACTTGCAGAAACAGGCACGATCCCCTGATTTTCATTATCGCATAATGGAACATAAACATGAACGATGAGTGGTTCTTTTCTAAGAATTTTATTTTGAAGTTGTACTATTATCTGATCTCTGTTAAAGCTGTCGAATTGCACTTCTTCCGTTACTTCCGGTGTATTTATAACCGGAATATTTATTGAATTGTTTTGTAGAGAAACATCTTTTTTCTCCGCTTTACAAGAAACAATTAATAAACCCAGAATAATGATAATTGGTTTTAATATCGCCATAAATAATTAAAATAAAACGATAATTATTTTAATAAATTGCATAAAAAAATCCCGACAATATTTATCGGGATCTTTAATTTATTTTTTTAGCAATTAAAATCTTGGGCAATCTATGGGTTTCATTTTAGGATTCACATCTAAACATCCCCAATAGATAAATGATAATTCGATACCACCGCGGTAATCGGTAACAGTTGACAATCCCGAAACGTTGATATCATAACTCAAACCGAAATTAATATTGTTATAATCCAATCCGAGATTTACGATTAAAGCATCTGCAACATCTATATTATCCACTGTTCTATAGTGGGTTCCTATATAAACCATAGAAACACCTTTCTCCAATTGCAATCCCACATCAATACCGCTATTCATTTGCACGTTTGAACCTTCGGTTTGTTCCATATATAAGAAAGAAGGAATAATAACTGAATTTTTACCCATTCCAATTTTAAAGGAACCGTATCCAACATAGTGGGCATTCAATTTATTTACATTGTAATTATAAAAGGTTTCTGTAGGTTCTGTAAGATGAAAATATGCACCACCTGCTTGCATTGCAAAGTTGTCGCTAAAACGGCTTCTCCAGTTAACTCCGGCATTGACGTCGAGATAGGAAAAATTATCATCGCCATATTCGCCACTTGGCAGGGTTGGATCAATACCATTTGCCCCAATTTGTGATTCGAATATCAATTTGTTGTAATCGACACGTTTTTGAACAAATCCTATCTGTCCACCAACGGAAAGGTAGTGATTCTCATCACCCAGCTTTTGGTGGTATGCGAAAGAACCCATCATGGTAAGATTGGTAAGGGAGCCGTCTCCGGAAACGTCGTTATAAACCATAGCGCCAACGCCAAAAATGTTCCCATTCATTTTATCTCTCCACAAACCGGCATCGAAAGAGCCGGCAAAGGTTTGATAAGATGCAGGCCCAACAGCACTTGCCCACTGATTTCTATAGTTTAAAACCCCTCTGTAGGTACAAGGAGTAAGGCCGGTTAAGGCTGGGTTCAGAGTTAGCGGCGACTGAGAATATTGCGAAAAATGAATATCCTGAGCTGAGGAGCTCATTATTGATGATACAATAATTAAAGCTAAGAGAATTCTATTCATACGGTTATTCCTGGCTTATTCAATCCAAAGTTACTAAATTCTTGTAATCCACACAAAATTAACAAAGGAATTTGTCATTTGGATGTAAACGTTGAACTTGTGGATAATATTGGTCGAGTCAATATTAGAAATCAAAATTGCATAAACAATCGGTTAATGGAGAATAACAAGGGATTCTTTGAATTGGTTTTCGTCAGAATCCAATAGCAGCAAATATACCCCTGGCTCAAATGCTGAAACATCAACTGAGGTTTCAAAAATGCAATTTCCGTTTAAAAACCGATTCGCATAAACAGAACGCCCGGTGATATCAAAAATTCGTATTGATACAAATTCAACCGGATCCTTTAATTCAATTTGCAGCAGTTGGGAGACCGGATTTGGAAAGATTTTTATATTTAATTCAGGTGATATTATGCCATTTTCAACAAAAATCTCCTGATCAAAGTGAGTTAAGCAAGTATCATTTCCATATTCTAAAAATTGGGTGATCGTGTAAGTTCCCGGCGAGGTATATGTATATGGTCCGGGAATATCATCAAATATAATATTTCCGTCACCGAAATCCCACCAACTATTTGTATACACTCCGCTTATCGAAATGTCTTGAATACAAACCGTTAACCCTTCCTCATGCCATACCGAAAAATCGGATATCGGTATATTGTCAGTGTTGAGATAGATCGTTTTCAAATCAAATGCAATTGTTATAGTTTGGGCAATATTTTTTAATTCGAAGTAAATTAAAATTTGACTATTTGCATTAAATATATGTTGATCAATTAATTGCATTGGAATATTTACATTTGAACCATAAAATATTGAATCGGAAAGATTAGTTGACCATTTGTAAATATATTCTTCGGTTTCATCCATTAGAATACCGGTTGTGTCAAAAATATCTATGGATAGTTGAAGGGTATCGTCATAATTTGTCAAACATTCGGAGGAGCTATTTTTAATTATAACTTTATTTGTTTTTTGAAGGTACATTGCACTGTCAGGCATCCATTGTGATAAAAATTTAATGACAGGTAAATAATCACCATTAGAAATTAAATTATACCATTCATTAGGGTCGGATTCACGATTTATACCAATTTCATATAATTCCTGCTCAAAGGAAATTGATGTTTCATCACAATAAGAATTAGGAAATGAACCGTCATTATTTTTTTGGTATCTAATATAATGAAACCTTTCGTTGCGTATAGAAATATGTGGGAAACAAGAACCAATCCCAATATTTTTATCAATGGAAGAGATAACCGGATATTCGTAATGCAATTCAGGCTGATCTATTAATGGAATAAAACTTTTTCCATCAAGGTATTTCGATCCATCGGCAAAGGTTGGTGCATTTACATTTGCCAATTCACAAATAGATGGGAAAAGATCAAGAAGGGAAACTGTTTTTCGAACAATTTGATTACCATTTTTACCCGGAATTACAACAATAAGCGGAACGCGTATATCTGTTTCCCACAAGGTCCATTTTGTCCAGTGTTTTTTTTCACCTAACGAATATCCATTATCACTCAGAATAATAATAACAGTATTTTCTTTAAGTTCGGGATGCGCATTCAAAGCATTCATCACACGTCCTATTTGCGCATCAATAAATTGTACGGCAGATATATAGTTGATTTGATAATTTGCCTGGGTTACTTCCCCAATAAGGAATCTTCTATCATTATCCGATAATAAGGGGTCAATTTCGGGTAATGTATTTAAATTATTCGCATAGTTATTGATTTCGTTATATACATCGCCGGCGTCGGCAAGGGATTGTGCAATTCCGTAGTGTGTTAAAGAATTATAATCTTCAAATTTAATT
The DNA here is from genome assembly GCA_964638865.1 of uncultured Chitinophagales bacterium. GTDB lineage: Bacteria > Bacteroidota > Bacteroidia > Chitinophagales > BACL12 > UBA7236. Next base: position 11,920 of record CAZXBG010000079.1, read on the forward strand.
TCTGGTTGAGGAGGCATTACAATACCATTATACGGAAAGGCATTGTTTGGCAAATTAAAATTTATTGAAAAAGGTTGTTCGTAAATATCGTCATTATAATAACCAGGGCTATATTTTTGAGGAATGTACCGCTCGAGATGAGGTTTATAAAATCCAAGAGCCAGAAAAAATGGTTTATTGCATGTATTTGCTGTTCCTGCAGCATATTGATGTATAAAATCAATGGCTGTGTCAGCACCAATAAAATCCTCCATAAGTGATTCCTGGTTATCAGGTATTTGGCCCCAATCAAAATAATTGCCAAAATTATAATCCTTCCATTTTTGTAGTTGTGTTTCTGAGTCAAAATTTAAACTCTTTCTGTTCCAGGATAATTCTTTAGAACAGGGCTCAGTTTCATTTTGATCAAAATCGTTTTCACTTGGATTATGAAAAGTTTTATTAATTGAATAGGTAAAATAATTGCCACTGTCCTTTAATATTTGAGGTAAAGTAAATACTTCGGAATTATTTTTTTCAACATTAAAATTGGCGCGGAAAACAGAATTATAATCGTCATTAGTGTAAACCTTTGTGTAATAAAGGTCTTTGCCACTTAAAAAACTGGTGCGTGAAGGAGCACAACCAGCGGCATTTGCGTAGGCATTGGTAAAAATGGTTCCCTCCAACGCAATTTGGTTCAAGTTTGGAGTTGTGATCTGTGGTTGATCAGTAAATCCATTAACATAATCATTTAAGTCATCAACAATAATGAAAATAAAATTCGGCGGTGCTGTTTGTGTAAACACATTACTAAAACAAAGTGAAGGGAATAATAAAGCGACAAAAAATTTACCTCCCATTAAATTAATTTTTTCTCATTACAACAAATGAACCCGATTTAATTTGTTCCTGTTTTTTATGAATGATAAAATATATTCCGGGAACATAATCAGTGACTACAACCTGCGTGAAAGCATAATTATTAGTTGATAAATTTATTTCTTGAATCACCCTTCCGGTTATATCAGTTATATAAATAATTCCATTCAATATATATTCATTTACAAAAATATTGATATGATTAGTTGTTGGATTAGGGTAAATGAATAAGTGATTATCGGTAAAAAAATCAGAAATATCAACAATAATTGTTTGCTGAAAGGTAGTAATACAATCCTGGTCATTACCATATTGCATATAACAAGTGACCGTATACGTTCCCGGCGTCATATAAGTGTAAGGACCCGGTTCGACAGAATAAATCAGGATACCCTCACCGAAATCCCACCAAATTTCATTATAAGAACCTATAATTGTTACATCTGCCAGATAGGTTGTAAGGGCAGTTCCATTAACAACATTAAAGGAAACGTTTGGCACATTTTCACTTTTTAAATAATAATATTTTGTATCAAAGGCAATAATTAAATTTTCTGTTGTGTCCCTCATTTCAACATAAAACATAATTCTGTCGCTCCCTGAAAAAATAGCTTCCGGTATTTCTTGTAGCGGAAATTCCGTGGTTGGAGTGAACAATGTATCATCTGTTAAATTATTTGTCCATTGATAAATATAATTGGCAGGCGGCGAAGTTAACAATCCCAATGTATCATATAGGTCAAAAGAAAGTTTCAAGGTATCAGTATTTTCAGCAAGACATGGGAGGTCATTATTTTTAATCACTATTTTAAATGTATTTTTAAGATACAAAGGGCCTTCAGGCATCCACTGCATTAGATAATTAATTACAGGTTCGTAATCCGGGTTGTCGATCAAATTATTCCATTCGTTAGGATCTGTTTCCCTATTAATGCCTATTTCGTAAAATTCTGCTTCTTTAAAACTGGAATCTGGATTACAGGCGTTTAAGGGATCATCTCCATCGGAGCTATATTCAATGTACTTAAATTTATCTGATCGTATTGCAAATTGTGGAAAACAGGAGCATTCTTTATTTGCTTCCGCTTCCCATGAAACTAAAACAGGTCTTTCCCATGCCAATTCAGGGTTATCCATCAAGGGTACAATACTTTTTCCATCTAAATAATCTGAGCCATCTGAGAATAGAGGGTATGGTGTGTTGGTTAGTTCACAAATAGTAGGATACAGGTCTAAAAGGCTAACTGTTTTATCAGAAATTAAATTACCCGGTCTGTTTGGATCATAAATTACAAAAGGAATTCTAATATCCATATCCCAAAGACTTCTTTTCATCCAATGATGTTTTTCCCCTAGCGAAAACCCATTGTCGCTTACCAATACAATGATTGTATTTTCTTTCATTTCAGGCTCTGTTTCCAAATAAGATAAAATCCGTCCAATTTGTGCATCTACACTTTTCACACCTGCCATGTAAGCCATAACGGCATTAGCTCTTTTAGATTCAGCTGTCACTTCCCAGCGCAAAGAATCAGTGAAATCGGGATCGATCTCAGGTAAATATGGTAAACTGTCAGTATAATTGGCAAAGGATTCTTCAATATCTGCCTGTCCTATTGCAATTGATTTTCCAAGGTTACCTAAATTAAAATAATCATTCCATTTAACGGTTGGTTGTGGAGGCATTATTATACCATTAGGAGGATAGGAATTAACAGGAAAATTATAGGGTAAATTAAAATCTGCAGCAAATATATCATCCAAATAAAATTCAGGAAAATAAGATTCCGGAACAAATAGGTCCAAATGTGGAAGTGCAAAACCTAAAGCGAGAAAAAAGGCGCTATCACACAATTCAATATCACCGGCAATTATTTCAGTAATTACTTTAATTGTTGAATCTACTGCACGGGAATCTTTCATATCCGGTTCAAAAATGTCGGGAACACGCCCCCACTTAAACTTGTTAACTCCCTCATTCGTACTAAGCAGGATGGAATCTGTTTCATCAAATTCTCCAAAGGAAATTACGCGACTCCACGACAATGCCTTTTCACATGGATCAGAAGTTATTGCATCATAATCTTTGTTAAAGGGATCATGAAAAACCTTATTTACTCCAATAGTATAATAATTTCCAACATCTTTCAAATGTTCAGGTAGTGAAATAACTTCCATATTGTTTGATGCTTCTGTAAAATTATCTCTGAATTCATCCAGGTAAGTATTATTAGCGTAAATATTTGTATATAAAATATCCTTTCCACTCAAAAAACTTGTGCGGGAGGCGGCGCAAACCGGGTTATTACAAAAGGCATTATTAAACTGATAACCATTTTCCATTAAAAACTTAATATTGGGCGTGGCTATTTGAGGTTGTCCGTTAAAACCCTCAACATAATCATTTAAATCGTCAACAATAATAAGAATAATATTGGGTTTTGTGCCCGTTTGAGAAAAAGCACATGAAAAATAAAAAATATAGATAAATAATAATGTAAAAAGTTTTTTCATTATCTTGGTTCATTATAATGCATAACAGCAAATTGCGTTCCCGCTGCTAAGCCGGATATATCAATATAATAAAAGTAATATATTCCAGAAGGCAAAAAGGAAACATCAAATGTTATCAAATCCGAAACAGCTGAGGTAATAATATCCGTTTTTAAACATCTGCCTGCATTATCATAAATAAATAATTTACCATTAAAATTCCCTTGTTTAAGTGATACAGAAATAATATTTCGCGCCGGATTAGGGTATACAAAAAGAATATGATCTTTAAAGTATTCTTTTATATTAGTAGTAAATGTTTTAGCAATTGATTTTATGCATGTTGAATCATTTCCATACTGTACATAACATATTATTGTGTAGGTTCCAATTTCCGCATAACTGTAAAATTCCGGATTGTCTTTATGAATAATTACTCCATCACCAAAATCCCACCAAACATCGTTATAAGCCCCGGTAATTGAAAAGTCAGTAATAATAACTTGTGTGGTGTCGCCTTTTATTGTATTAAACGAAACAGTTGGTTCATAAGTGTCGTTTATGTAAAAGTATTTAAGGTCAAGTGCCGAATTTATTGAATTTATTGTATCTATCATGGTCAAATAAATAAATAGTCTATTTGTAACTAGAAAGAGATCTTCACTTATTAAGTCAATAGGAAATAAAACATTATTGCCATATAGCGTATCCATTGTTAAATTGTTCGTCCAAATAAAAAGATAATTTTCCGGAATTGCGACTGGAGTGGCAGTTGTATCATATAAATCAAAGCTCAATAAAATTGTATCACTATGATTTAACAGGCATTCAATCGGTTCATTTTTAATTTTTATGGCATAAGTTTTTTGCATATAGAGTTCTTCACCCGGCAGCCATTGTCCCATAAAATCTTTAATCGGTTCATAATCAGCATTTCCAATTAAATTATTCCATTCGAAGGGATCCATATCCCTGTTGAATCCAATTTCATATAATTCTTCTTCAGTCTGACTCATTGCCAAATTACAGTCGTATAAGCCGTATTCATTGTTTGTGGCATATTTTATATAGTGAAACCGTTCGTCACGAAGTGAGTATTGCGGAAAACAAGCACCCTGATCTAAGGAATCTTTTTCACTATACGTAGTTAAAACTGGCCTGTAAAAAGAGTAAGTAGCGTCAACAAGTATCGATGCTAAACTTTTTCCGTCCAAATAATTATTCCCATCCGGCATGTTCGGATAATCGACTCCAACTAAGTCGCAAATGGTTGGGAAAATATCAATATTACTTACAGTTTGATATGAAATTTGTTGGATTGGATTTCTGAGATCACTAATAATTAAAGGTACCCTAGTATCTGTTTCCCACAAACTTCCTTTAAGAAAGTGTTTTTTTTCGCCGAGCGAAAATCCATGATCACTTGTTACAACTATAATCGTATTGTTATATATATCGGGATTTTCCTGTAATGCAGTCATTAATCTCCCAAACTGATCATCAATAAATTTGATGGCTGCCATGTAGGCGATAATAGAATTTGCCCAAACAGATTGTTCTAAAATTTCGATTCTCTGTTCATCCGTTAAAAGTGGATCAATTTCCGGTAAAGGTATAATCTCTTCGGCAAATTCTAATAAATTATTTAATGGCCCGGGATCGGCTAATGATCTTGCAACACCATCTAATGGTAAATTGTTATAATCATTAAATATAGTATCCGGTTGCGGTGGCATTATTATACCGTTATAGGGAAATGTACCATTAGGAAAATTGTATGGATAATTGTATGGAACTGCATAATAATCAGATAAATAAAAGTCTGAATAATATTTTTCAGGAACAAAATATGGCAAGTGAGGTTTTAGGAATCCAACTCCTAAAAAAAAGGGTTTCCCACAAGTTATATCTGCTCCATCACCAATTGCATTAATGAAAGCAATCGCAGAGTCGATCATTATATTGTCTTCCATGTAATTCTCCAGAGTATCGTTCAAAAGACTCCATCTGAAATTATCAGGCCCACCTAATGCAGCATCACCTGCATTATCAATAATTGCGGAATCAGTGAAATAAAAAACACGGTTCCAGGAAAAATCTTTATCACATTCGTCAGTACTTATACTGTCGTAATCGATTAAATTTTCATAACAGTGCATAATTTTATTCAAAGAATACGTGAAATAATCCGCTGAATCCTTTAGCCATTCAGGAAGCGTAAAAACGGTTTCATTGCCAAATGAAGGTTTAAAATTGAGTCTGAAATTTTTACATTTATATTGAGGGTTATTGTAAATTTGGGTGTAATAACAATCTTTTCCTGTAATCATGCTTGCTCTCGAAGGTCCACATTGCGTAGCACTGCAGTAACTATTTATAAACGAAGTCCCGGAATTTGCAAGCAAGGTTAGATTTGGAGTTTCCACCTGAATTTGGCCTCCCAAGCCTTCAACATAATCATTCAGATCATCAAAAGTGACAAAAATGATATTGGGGCTTGATGGAACCTGGGCATTAAGGAATGACCCATTTCGAAAAAAAGAAAAACAAACGAAATAAATCAGAATATGTGTAATATATTGTATTTTCACAATAGTTAATTGGTTTTTATAAATTGACCGGGATAATAATTTTTCCCTGCTCTAAGGACTACAAAATATAGACCTTGGCTTAATTCAGATACCGGTATATCAATATTAAAGCTTTGATTATTAGTTAAAGATACACTTTTTACTTTTTCTCCCGAAATTGAATAAATCAGTATCTCCCCGTCTTGAACTAACTCCTGAGTGTATAGAGTCAGGTTGCTTTTTGTAGGATTGGGGTAAACTAACAGTAGGTTTTGCGGAAGTAACGCCTTAGAAGTGAGTATAAATTCCTTTTTAAATGGAATGGAGCAAATATTATTAAATCCATAATAAAGGGTTGCAGAAATTACGTAATTTCCAGGGGAATTATAACTGTGTATTGGCGGATTTGATCCTGAATAAATAAATCCATCACCAAAATCCCAAACAATATCATTGTAAATTCCCTTTAATAAAATATTATTTATTTGAATTGCGGTACCGTCATATAACTCTTGTAACTCAAAATTTATTGAAGGTGTATTTTCATCCTTTAGACTAATACTTTTTATATCAAGAGCATTTATTTGATGCGTAATTGTATCAATCATTTGTACAGTAAATAACATATTATTTTGTAATTCCAGAATACTTTCCGCTATTAAATTTATCCTAAAATGTGATTCTATGCCATATAAGGTATCCTGTGTGAGATTATTTGTCCATATATATATATTATCTTCAGGAGGTGCAACTAAAATTCCTTGATTGTTAAATAAATTAAAATGCAAATTAACAGAATCAGCAGCAGTATGCGCACAATTCATTTCATCAAATTGTATTAAAATTTTAAAAGTTTTCTTATTTTCTAAAATCTCACCAGGCAACCATTTTTGCAAATAGTTTATTACTGCATCATAGGTTGAATCTCCCGCAAGGTTATTCCATTCGTTTGGATCAACATTTCTATAAGTTCCAATCTCATATAATTCTTTTTCTGTAATTGTATTTATTGAATCACAACTTAATATTGGTGGAAGGTTATTTGAATGATATTCAATATAATTAAAGCGGTCATTTCTTACCGAATATTGTTCTAAACAGGATGCTTCCAAACTGGCAGAATCTTTAAAAATGCTTAAAACAGGCCTTTCGTAAATAATAGTTGTATCAGA
>CAZXBG010000080.1:0-9864 GCA_964638865.1 uncultured Chitinophagales bacterium
CCATTATCCTTTACTTTTGACTGTTTATTCGTAGCTACTTTTTTTAACCCATTATTCATTACCTTCGGCTGTGCATCCGTGGCATCACTTTTTTTATACCCAGAATATGGACAAAAAAAGTTGCCCCGAATTCAATATATTTGTTTAAATATTTGTTTAACCCTTTAATTGTTTATCCTATGTCAGAAAAAATTTTGTTTAAAGAAGAAAGTTATCGAATAATTGGAATTTGTATGGAAGTACACAATTATTTAGGCCCCGGATTTTTGGAAATTGTGTATAAGGATGCTCTAGAATATGAATTTAAAAAAGTCGGAATCCCCTATACCAGAGAGAAAGAATACCTTGTTTATTATAAGGAAACCATACTTACACATAGATTTTATGCCGATTTTGTAGTTTTTGATAAAATTATATTAGAAGTAAAAGGTGTAGCAGCTATTACCGACGAATTTATTGCAAGAGCGCTAAATTATTTAAAGGTTTCTTACAACCAACTTGCATTAATAGCAAATTTTGGTGAACTCAATTTGAATTCGAAGAGGATCATTTTGTAGTTGGTTTATTTCCTAAAATTCAGGATGCGAATACGCTTTTAATATAAAAACGTTTTCGCATCTAAATTTTTAAAATTGATTTTTTTAGTCCCCTTAATCAAACAACTTATATCCCAAAGTAAACTGAAAAATATTTTTTCTGCTATCCACTTCTATCAATCCTCCATCAGTTTCAATATAATCGGTAAACTTACTTAGGTTACCTTCATAACGAGCATCAAAAGTGAGTTTTTTAATGTCAAATCCAAAACCCGCCTGATAACCTACAGTAATTTCACTGAGTTCAAAAAGAGGATCAGAAGCATCAGATTGAATATGGCTTACCACCGGTCCGCCCATTAATCGGAATTTATTAAAAACATTATATCCGAATAAAAGTGGAATATCCAATTTGTCAACGTTCATCGATAAAACATCTGCTAAGGCAATATCCTGAGGATCAATTTCGCCGATATCGACAAGACTTTGATTTTCGGAAAACAATATTTCAGGTTGGAAAACAAATTTTCCGAATGTAGCTCTTGCAAATCCTCCAAAAACAATGGCCATTCCTCTTTCGTCCTCCAGATCACCCATATCAACGCCACCAGAACCAACCACATCTAAAATAACCGATTGAGCATAATTAACACCACCTTTTACACCAAGGTCAAAGTCTTGTGCATATACTTTAAAAGTATACAAACAAATGATAACCGCCATAATTCTTTTCATACCATAACATTTGTAAGCCCTTAAACTAAAACTATGCCATTACATTTTTTACCATACATAAACCGTAAAAACATCCTAATTTTGCTCACAAATAACAGCGATGAACAAAGCCTTAGCATGGAATATAAAGCTTGAACCCAAAAAGGGCAAATATCTGGAAGGCCCCCGATCCAGATGGCATGAGCTGGAATTTGGAATTTCTGTATTATTTGAGTTCATAAAAGGATTCCGGCAATTACATTTTGTAGGACCCTGTATCACCGTTTTCGGATCTGCCCGTTTTGATGAAAATCATCAATATTATAAAATGGCTTATGAGGCAGGAAAAAAGATAAGTGATGAAGGATTAACTGTTTTAACTGGTGGTGGGCCCGGAATTATGGAAGCGGCTAACAGAGGCGCATTTGAAAATGGAGGCCGCTCAGTTGGTTGCAACATTAAATTACCACAGGAACAACAACCAAATAAATACATGCACAAATGGGTAACCATAAAATACTTTTTTGTGCGCAAAGTATTATTGGTGAAATATTCCTATGGTTTTATTGTAATGCCGGGCGGTGTAGGTACTATGGATGAATTTTTTGAAACATTAACCCTTATTCAAACCGCTACCATTCAAAATTTTCCATTGGTATTATTTGGAAAGGAATATTACAAAGACATTTGGGAGATGTTGCAAAAAATGATGGCGCAGAATACGATTTCGAATGTGGATATGGATCTTGTATTATTTACTGATAATATTGACGATGCTGTAGAACATATCAAATTTTATATCCGTGAAAATTATAAAATGCGTAAATTAAAACCACTTAAATTATTAATGGAACGATTTACTTGAAATTTTTTCAAAATAATATAAACTATATTTCATAAATGAAAATATCGGAGAAAACTGCAAAATGGTTCAAACGTCTTGGTTGGGGTGGTATTTTATTTTTTACTGTTAAAGGCATCATAACCTTGGTAGCAGGTGCCGCAATACTTGAATGGTTAAGAAATCTATTCTCCTAATGATGTTCAAAATCCCCCATTCATCCCCGAATTTTACCTGTTCAGCTATTTATTATTGTATACCAAAACAAGGTTGCTTTGTTTTGCACCATAAATAAAAAACAATGAAACTTAAATACTTTATCACATTTACGAGTTTGGTAATATTAACCATCACTTCGTTTGCTCAAAACCTCACTCAAACAGTGCGCGGACAGGTAATTGACAATCAGTCAAAATCCACTTTACCCGGTGTTAATATTATAATTTTAGAAAGTTCCCCGGCAATTGGGGCAGTTTCCGACATGGATGGTTATTTTGTTATCGAAAATGTATCGATTGGAAGAATTTCTATTCAGGCAACTTTTGTTGGATACGAGCCATTTATTGCAAATAACCTGGAGCTTACCTCCGGAAAAGAACTCATTCTAAATTTTGAAATGGCTGAGCAGATCATTAAGATGGATGAAGTGGTAATAAAGGCAAGTGACGATAAGATAGAGACCAATAATGAAATGACAACCGTGAGTGCGCGTCAATTTACTATTGAGGAAAGTATGCGTTACGCAGGTGCCCGAAATGATGTGAGCAGAATGGCTCAAAATTTTGCCGGAGTTCGCGGTGCAAATGATGCTGTAAATGATATCATAATCCGGGGAAATTCTCCAGTTGGGCTGCTGTGGAGATTGGAAGGTATTGATATTCCAAACCCAAATCATTTTGGAGATTTTGGTTCAACAGGCGGACCTGTTTCCATGTTAAATAATAATATTTTGGCAAACAGCGATTTTTTAACCGGTGCTTTTCCTGCAGAATATGGAAATGGTATCAGCGGAGTATTTGACCTTAAAATGCGCAATGGAAATTATGAAAAACATGAATTTTTAGGTCAGGTAGGTTTAAATGGATTTGAAATTGGAGCAGAAGGGCCAATCAGCAGAGAACAAAAATCATCCTATTTATTAAATTACCGTTATTCTACCCTGGGAATTATGAGTGCAGTAGGAATTAATTTTGGAACAGGAACTGCTATTCCATATTATCAGGATATTACCGTAAGAGCAAATATGCCAACAAAAAAAGCGGGAACCTTTTCACTGTTCGGCATTGGCGGCATTAGTCAGATAGACTTAATATCAAGTAATGCAGAAGATACCGTAGATAATTTATACAATAATGACCTTGATATATACGACAGATCAAAAATTGGAATAATTGGCATTTCCCATCAATATTTAATTAATAATTCGTCGTATACAAGATTTACAATTGCTGCATCTACAATTATTAATAATGATATTGTAGATTCTATTTCTGTAGAAACATTTGAGCCGGTAGAATTTTACCGTCAAAATTTTACACAAAATAAGGTCTCTGCTAATTTCTTTTACAAGAAAAAATTTAATGCCAAAAATAATTTACAGTTAGGAGTGCGTTTAGATGATTATATCGTTTCCGTTTCCGACAGTATTTTTCAGGGAATACCGGGAAGATATGTTACACTTACAGCGTTCGAAGGGAATACAGTTTTATTACAACCCTATGTGCAGTATCAATATCGGGCGACAGAAAAATTGACTATCAATTCAGGTGTACATTTTCAATATCTGAGTTTAAACGGAAGCAATTCGCTTGAACCACGTTTCGGAATTAAATATCAATTAAACGATAACAATGCCATCAGTTTGGGATATGGATTACACAGTATGATGGCGCCAATAGCTACCTACTTTAAAACAGTAGAAACAACACCGGGAAATTATTATACTCCAAATGATTCCATCGATTTTGTAAAAGCGCATCACCTTGTTTTGGGATACGACAAACAATTATCGGAAACCATGCGTATTAAAGCAGAAGTTTATTATCAATATTTATATGATGTTCTTATCGACAAAGACAGTTCGGCATTTAGTGTTTTAAATGCAGGAAGTTTTACTTTTGGAACTCCCGACAGATTAACAAATAGTGGAACAGGAAGAAATTACGGAGCGGAATTAACGGTAGAAAAATTTCTTGATAAAGGACTGTATTTTTTACTAACAGGCTCATTATATAAATCGAAATATATTGGTAGTGATGAAATTTACAGAGAAACTGCATTTTCAGGAAATTATGTAGCAAATATTGTTGGAGGAAAAGAATTTTATTTATTTACAGGAAAAGCATCTCCCAAAAACACGAAATCAATTGTATTTGATACTAAATTTACTCTGGCAGGTGGACAGCGGTACACTCCTATTGATCTGGAAGAATCGATATTAACAAATTCAACAGTGTATGACTGGAACAATGCATTTGCTGAACAATTTGATGATTATATGCGCTGGGATGTGCGTCTTGCCTTTAAAATTAATGGTAAATTTGCATCACAGGAATGGGCAATTGACGTTCAGAATGTTACGAACAGACAAAATCCTTTATATCAGCGTTATAACCCGGCTGAAGGAGAAATAAATACCGTTTATCAATTAGGGATATTTCCAGTGCCGCAATATAGAATTACATTTTAATAGAAATAAATTATCAAGTTGAAACACAATCTGAATAAAATATTATGGGGAACACTTATTGTTTCACTTGTGCCAAGTACCTTTTTATTTTTTCAACGGTGGGTTCTTGGGTTACAGGATGAAACAATACATGAAACACTTGTGGATTTTCTTAAATCTTCCACTTTTTCTATAGTAGTTACCTTTTCTATCTTTATTGCAGTAACTTTTATAATTTCGCGAACTACAGAAAAATGGGAAGGAAAAATAAGCGCAGGTAAACGAATTACCGCCTGTTTAACAGTTTCTTTGATAGTTGCAAATATTATTATATTTTTAGAATGGAAAGTATTTAACGCTCTATTCTTTCATTGCACCTGGGAGGAGGAACGTGTGCGTATTTTTGAAAATCAGATGCTTGCAACTGTACTTGTGATCATAGTGAGTCTTGTATTTGAGATCGGACATTATATCAATCAACTTAAAATTACCGTGGCAGAAAAGGAGCGCTTGGAAAAGGAGAATATGCGTTCTCAGTTGGAAAGCCTGAAAACACAAATGAGTCCGCACTTTTTATTTAATAGTTTTAATGCATTGTTGTCACTAATAGATTCAGATAAAGAAAAGGCAAAACATTTTTTGTTGGAACTTTCTAAAGTTTATCGTTATGTACTTGAACAAAACGATAATCTTGTTGTGGAATTAAAGGAGGAATTAAAATTCATCAACTCTTATATTTATCTCAATAAAATACGTTTTGGCGATAATCTTATTTTTGAAACAGATATCGATGCAAATAATTTAAGTAAATTCATTCCTCCCTTAACCCTACAATCTTTAGTGGAAAATGCTATAAAACACAATATCATATCCGAAAACAAACCACTAACAATCAGGATAACTAATGACCGGGATCGATTGATTGTTACTAATAATTTGCAAATCAGAAATGAAAAGATCATATCCACAGGAATTGGATTAAAAAATTTAAAAGAACGATATTTTCTTCTCGGCAACAAAGAACCGGAATTTGGTATCGTAAATGATCAGTATATTGCAAAAATTCCACTCCTCGAAAAAGAAAATACCTAATATGAATCTGGTGATTATTGAAGATGAAAAAATTGCTGCCGATTATCTGGAAAAATGTATTCTGGAATTCAGTCCTGACCTTAAGGTAGTTAAAAAACTGGACTCCGTAGAATCCTCTGTAAAATGGTTATCCAACAACACTGCCGATCTGCTATTCGTTGATATTCATTTGGCGGATGACATCAGTTTTAGTATTTTCGAACAATTGGAAATTCAAACGCCGGTAATTTTCACCACTGCCTATGATCAGTATGCAATAAAGGCATTTAAGTTAAACAGTATCGACTATTTGCTTAAACCCATTGATAAATCAGAACTATTTAATGCATTAAATAAGTTTAAACAATTAAGAAATTCACCACCTTTTGATATTAAACTTCTGCTCGAACAATTTAATGGACAAAAGAATGTATTTCAAAATCGATTCCTTGTAACTTCCGGTCAAAAATTAAAATCGGTGAATATTGATCAGATCGCATATTTTTTCTCCGAGCAAAAACTTACCTTTTTGGTTGCTAAGGGCGGGAAACATTATATTCTGGATAATTCACTCGACAAATTGGAAACTTTATTGGACCCTGATAACTTTTTCAGAATAAATCGCCAGTTCATTATCTCCTTTACCAGTATTAAAAACATGCTGAATTATTCTAAATCGCGTGTTAAGGTTGAATTGGAACCTGCTATTGAAAAGGAAACGATTGTAAGTGTGGAAAGATCCTCGGATTTCCGTTTGTGGTTGAACAGATGAAACCAAAGGGTTTCCTGATATAATTAACATCAATTTATCATTCCTCTCTCTAATTTCATCTTATATTTGCATAAAGGTTAACCCTTTGAGAGTTTAATTCAGGCAAATTTTAATTGATATAATGAAGATCCTATATTTCTTTTTTTCTGTGCTGCTTCTTTCCTGCAGTGCAACTTCTATTGATGAGAACAAGGTTCATCTAAACTGGCCTGCACGAGCAGTTTTAATGGATAAATTCAGAGAACAGGATTCCATTTGTATAATTTATGGTAAAGAAGATGGTCTTCTTGCAGAGGCTATTATTGCGGGTATTGCAGGAATGGACCAAATAAACGACCGGATAAAAATTTTAATTAAACGCGATGACGAGGTAACGGAATCGGAATTAACTAAATTTCCGTTATATATTATTGGAACACAAAATAATTTATTGATCAAACGACTTGATGAAAATATGCCCGTTAACTTTACGGAAAGAGGATTTATTTTCGACAATAAAGAATACACAGATAAATCGGGAATTATTAAAATATCCCTATATCCAAACCTGTTCAATCCGCAATTGCCATTAACACTTCTTGCAGCTAATTCAGAAGAAAACCTCATAGAATATGTTAAGAATGAATTTACCCAAAGCTGGGGATTTTTTTTCTGGGATAGTTGGGGATATCAAATCTATGAAAAGAATAAAAGAATAGTAATGGGTAATTTTTCGGAGGATAAATCCACCTTATGGTCAATTGACAAAAAATTACATTGGGATTTTAGTTATGATGGTGTTAAAGTGAAAGAAAATAAAAATATCCAATTTTATACACATAGTCCTGATATAAAGTTAGATAATATTACCGCAATGGAATTGAAAACAACCTCTGATATTGAAGCTTTGCTTGCCTTCACAGGAATTGAATTTCGCGAGCAGATAAAATATCATATTTATCCTTCCCCGGAGATAAAAACACTGATGCAGAATAATCCTGAACAGGCAAATATAGATTTTGAAACCAATACTTTGCATACTGTTATTGATCAGGAATATACAAATATGTATTCAGAGGCAGTTTGTACCATAGTGCTGAGAAATATTTTAGGCGAACCTAAAATTAACGCTCTGGAGACCGGCCTTGCAATTAAATTCACCAAAAACTGGTTGGGAACTGATTATAAATTACAAGCTAAACATTTATTGGATGCAGGACTTTTACCTGCTGCGAGTATATTAACAGACAATGCAACTTTTAATAACCGATCTGCCTATTTGATGAAGATAGCAGCAGCAAGTTTTACTGATTTCCTTATTTCCAATTATTCCGTAAAAACTAATTTCCTTCAGGAATATAAAACAATGAGTGCTTCAGATCTTAATAAAAATACCGATCTGGATGCTGATTGGAAAACTTATATTGTTGCACAATCCACCGAATATAAAAATTCAAGCCCAGCCATTGCTGTAGATAATAATTTTTTAAAGGGGTTTAATTTTGCACATGAAGGATATCAGGTTTATAATGGATATTTAGGGTCGGAGGCAGATCGTTCCATTAAAAAATTGAAGGAGATTGGTGTTAATTCCTTAACAATTATTCCGTATTCAGGTTTTCGTTCTATGACCGAACCCGCTCCCATTAAATTCTCTTCAAGTGCCGGATCAGAAAATGATGCAAGTATTATTCACTCCGCATATTCAGCACATCAAAACGGTATGTCAGTAATGCTCAAACCACAATTGTGGAGTTGGTTAGGATGGACCGGAGATATTACGATGAAATCGGAAAAGGACTGGGTTTTGTTTTTTGAATATTACGAACAATGGATAGTTCACTACGCATTGATGGCCGAATTATATGATATGGAAATGTTCTGCATAGGTGTTGAATTCCAAAATGCATCATTATCAGAACACAATAAATGGGATGATCTTTTTGACAAGGTGCGCAAAATTTATTCCGGTAAAATAACTTATGCCGCAAATTGGGGCACTGAATTCGAAACTGTTTCCTTCTGGGATAAACTGGATTATATTTCTGTTAATTGTTATTATCCGCTGAGTACAAAAACAAACCCAACAGATGCAGAATTATTAACAGCCTTTGAAAAAAATCTTGATATTATTGAACTCGTACATACAAAATATAATTTACCGGTTCTATTTACAGAAATAGGGTTTAAAAGCATAGCTGCCCCGTGGATAAATCCGCATAAAGATGCTGACGAACAAGAATATAGCGAAGAAGCTCAAAAGCGCTGTTACTCCATTATGCAACAGGCAATGAATGATGAAGATTGGATCAAAGGTGTTTATTTTTGGAAATGGCCAAGTTATTTGCAATACTCCGAGGAATACAATAAAGATTTTACTCCCTGTGGAAAGCAAGCCGAAGCAGTGATAAAGAATTGGTTTTTAGGAAACAATTAAATCTAAAAAATTAATAAACACAATCTGCTTTATACAATAGCATATAATCCACAATGGATTGTATTGCAGAAGTTTTCATATCTCTTTTTAAGGATCCATCCTGTATAACGGCACTTGTGAGTGTCCAAACTCTACAAAAATCGGTATCCATCCACTTTTGCGCCTTAGCTAAAACAAGAATTAAATTGATAGTATAACTGGTCTTCTTTTTGGCAAGCGCCATTTCCAAAATATTTATTGCTTCATCCACAACAAAATAATCATCCATTGCTATCAGATATCCTAAACACAACAATTCATCTGCACTCAAATCGCTTAAATTGAGTTTTTCAGTAGTAGTTGCATGAGCTTTTGCAAGATATTCTTTGAATTTAACCGCATTGCTATTTCCATCATAATTCCAACCTATTGCGTTTATTACTGCCGCTTTTGCATCGATTGGATTTTCCTTGTTCAAAAGAAATGCAGCAACTTCGTCATTTATTTCACGCCCAACTTCTGCTTTGGAAACTATTTCGTAATCGTAATAAGCAGAAGCAAAATAAGTAGAAGTTAAAGGGGAATCGGCCTTCATTTTGGCGACTAAAAGGCATAGTATTATCACTAAAAAATTTCTGTAAATGTTCATCATCATTTGTTTGTAAATTGCTCTATAAGTTCAGGGTTTTGGTAGAGGTAATAAACTATTGGCACTGTGATTAATAAAGCAATTATAAGTGGAACAATTATTTTTCTCTTATTATAAGCAACACCTTTTCCTATGAGGTGATTCCACAACAATTCTGACAATACCAAAGCGCCTCCAATTCTGATCAAAATGGCAGCGAAACTTCCCGGAGCTAGAAT
>CAZXBG010000080.1:9964-18877 GCA_964638865.1 uncultured Chitinophagales bacterium
ATCAAAATGGCAGCGAAACTTCCCGGAGCTAGAATATAATAGGATAAATAGCCTGCAAAGGCCGTAAATACCACCGAAAAAAGGATCACTTGCCAAACTGCTTTTTTATTGACCTTCCAAACGTTCATGGCTAACATAATTCCTCCAAAAAGGGGCGAAAAGAAGATCGTAAAGGCAAGAATTACCGTTTGCGAGTATAGATCAGGTTTAACAGCTTGTGCTTCCTCTACCGGTTCTGGAACTACCACTGCTTCTTCCACAACTATCCTTGCAGTTATGGAAGCACGTAGGGCTTCTGCACCTGGAAAAAATAATTTTCTTTTCTCACATTCATCTAAAACTGCCAGTATCATTTCATCCAGATACATCGCCTCATTGGCCTTCAAAGCAGTAATAAGGTCTTCATCAGGCATCCTTGCTACCACTAGTTTGTAACTATTTTCCGACATACCTGCTTAATTTATATTTTTGCACGATCAATTTATATTATGAATGTAAAATTACCGCTAATTCTTTGTTTTTTCTATTCTGCTTCGCTTTCTGCGCAATCAAAATACAATACAACCGGACTCTTTGGCTTCTCCGGTACATTGCCAATACCGGCCAAATATGAGTGCGGTCCGGGACAATTAACGAAAGATGGCAGTCATTTTATTTTAGGATTGACGGAAGGTGATTTTGAAAATGTTTCCGACCTACTATCCAATATCTATTTGTATGACTTAAAAGCTGCATCAGGCACAGATATGATCAAAAGTTTCGGGCTTCCTGCCGCACCTGATTCTATTCGGTATTTTCAGTGCAGTGCATCCGAGGAAGAACAAACACTTATTTATGTGGTGAATGAAGACGGAGGTTGGAACGACAATGACCTTGGATTAGCAGAAAAAAAACCGGATGGCACCTATTCAAAAACCCGGATGCTCCACGAAATAAACGATCCTGGGTTAAGTGACGCATATCCCTGGATATCGGGTGATGGGAAACGGTTATTTTATTGCAGGGATTTTAAATTATATTTTACGGAAAGAGGTGGTATGGACCAGAATTTTAACACTCCCATTTTGGTGGATTTTGTGGGAGAAGTAGAACTAGAAATTGTTTCCTGCTGGTTAACACCGGATGAGAAAAATTTGTTTATTATTGCGAATAACCAGATCTATAAATCCAACAGAAAATCAAAAGCAGAAGCATTCTCCCTACCTGTTTTATTTACAAATGAATTTAAAGAATTTTATTTTATTGCGGGATTAAGTTTTACTGCAGATAAAAAAACAATGTATATTTATTATTCCGATGAAGAAACTCAACAAATATTAACCTACAAATTAAAAGAAGGAAAAGCCTGGTAATTCGACTACTTAAATATTATATTTTTTTGCTGACAATATTTTCAGTTGCTTGCAATTCGGGATCGGAAGACCCTGATTACAGCAATTTTAATCATATAGTTAAAAAAGGTTCCTTTGAAATTTATCTTCCAAAATATCTCAAACCTGATAAAAAAATAAACCCGAAAGCAACACTGGCTTATGCAGATTCAGCGAATAATACCATTTTTATGGTGATTAGGGACCAAATACCAAATACGGAAAAAGACAATATCACAATTCAATTAGAAAACTATTTCAACTTTGCGCAACTGGCAATTTTTAATACTTTGGAGGATCCTAAAGAATCGAAACGGGAAAATATTTTTATAAATTTAAATGAGGCAATTACAGCTAAAATTGAAGGGAAATACGGAGATCAAAAAATTTATTATTGTTTAACAGTAGTTGAGACCGAAAATTATTTTTATCAATTAATTGGCTGGACACTTTTCAAGTTGAAAGATACGAATGGAGCAGAAATTTATGATGCTGCACTTTCGTTTGCGGAGTTGGACTGAATACAATAACCAATCCTTATCTTTACAAAAATTAATTTAAATGAATAGATATTTTTTTGTGGTGATGCTATTTTTGTTTCCCTTACTATATAGCAGCTGTAAGGAAAAACAGCCTGAAGTTGCGGAAGTTTCTAAAACACTTTTTTACGGAAAAATTGTATATTCTTCCGTTTTTGAAACTGCTGACACCGTTTTTAAATTGAACATGGAAGCTATTAGTCCATATAAAATTGATGTTTATGTGAACGAAAATAATTTTCGCATGATAGAATATGGCGGACTTTCGCACAGCAATTTAATATTGAATAAAGAATTAAAAACTGCTTGGCAATTGGATACCATTAAAAAACTTGCTTATTTGGGAGACTACTCCGATTTGGGAGATCCAAATGCGGAATTAAGGGATCTTATGCCCGATCATTTTAAGCCATTGGTGGAAACTACAAACGAAAAGGAAACCATACTAGGACGCTCCTGCACTAAATATAAAATTATTCGTTCCGGATTTATTCCAGATGACAACGAAGCATTTATTTGGGTGGCAGATGACTTTCGGATTCCGACATCGCGTTATGATATTCAAACAGAAATAAATCATGCTGCAGTGCCTGCACCGCTAATTTTGGGTTATGAGGATGGAGCAATTATGCGACTTACGGTCAAAACAAAATCATATACGCGTATTTTCGAAATTATTGAATTGCAAAAAGATTATTTCCCTACCGGTATTTTTGATATTCCGGAAGGATATCAAAAAAAATAAATTTATGAAACAATATCTAATTCTTGTTTTATGCATTATTTATTTAAGTCCTGGTATTACTCAAAATAATTATTCCATTGAAATAATTCATCAGGGTGTAAATACGAGTTTAAGAGGTTTATCTGTGGTTAAAGATTCGGTAATCTGGGTCAGTGGAAGTGATGGTTATGTGGGAAGATCAATTGATGCGGGAAAAACATGGAATTTCCAAAAAATACATCCTTACGACAGTGCGGAATTCAGAGATATTGAGGCCATTGATGCGCAAACTGCAATCGTGATGAGCAGTGTTGAACCATCCTGTATTTTAAAAACAACGGATGGAGGTAATACCTGGAAAGAAGTATTTAGAAATAATGATCCTGCAATGTTTTTAGATGCAATTGATTTTTATAATAATTCCGGAATATGTTTGGGAGATCCTATGCACGGCCGGTTTTATTTAATGAAAACAAATGACCTGGGCGATACCTGGACTATTTTAAAAACCAGGAGAAAAAGTGCTGATAGTATAGCAGCATTTGCTGCAAGTGGATCAGTGATTCAATTTATTGATGAAAAAACAATAGTATTTGCCACAGGTGGTAAATATGCAAATATTTACATATCAAAAAATCGAGGGAAAAGATGGAAGGAAATAAATACACCAATTATTGCAGGCCAAGCTTCACAAGGAATTTTTTCCATAGATTTTAAGGGGAATGCCGGGATTATTGCCGGTGGTAATTACCTTGAACCCAATAACGAGGAAAAAAGTTTATTCATGGCGAATGATATTTTACAAACAAGAAATATTTGGAAAAACTATTCGGTAAATTCGATTGGATATTCGTCCTGTGCTAAATTATATCAAAATCTTATACTCACCTGCGGTACCAGTGGAATAAATTTGATTGACCCGATTTTAAACAATACAACAAAACTCAGCGAGGAAAATTTTAATGTTATCGGAATATCTGAAGATGAAAAAACAGTGTATTTCGCAGGGAATAATGGAAAAATAGTCAGACTCGTAATAAATTAATCATCTCGGCCAGATAATTTCTTCAAAAACCATTGCTACCGGATCTATGGAACAATTAAGGGAAGCGTCTGCCGCCCAACCATAATTGGAATTACATACCAAATTACACTCTGAGTCATACCAGTTGTTACCGACATCCTCGAAACAATCGTCAACAAATTTGTAATATTTTTTACCTTCAAACGCATATCGCTCCACTTGAAAACATTGCCGATCATCGTTGTTATGTTCAAAATCAGCTACAAGATCTTCAATACAATCGGGAGTACCTGCGGGCAAATCGTAGGTATTGCAGGAAACTACTACAATACAAAGAATTACGAAATTAAAAAAGTAGCGCAAACGCATGCCGGCTTCTATTAGTGATGTTAAGGTAACGCTTTTGGCGTTAAAAAAATTTGTTGACAATCAATAAATGACAATATTTTAGCAAAAAACGCGCCTGATAATTAGGATTTCATGGCTTCCGATCGCATTTTTTCACTGAGTTCCTTGCCCAAAAACCTGTCGATCCACCCGTGAATTATATATAACAAAGGTGTGAGAATAATTGCAGCACCCACCTTATAACAATAATTGACTGTTGCAACAGCAAAAAATAAACTCAAACTCCAGTGTTGTGGCCCCATTACAAAAGCGATATACAAAACAATAAGACTATCGAAAATCTGCGATATCACTGTGGAACCTGTGGCTCTCATCCATATATTTCTTTCTCCGGTTAAAAATTTTATCCTATGAAAAACAGTAACATCCACAAGCTGACTCACAAAAAAAGCAACAATGGAACCGGCAATGATCCACATTCCCTGTCCGAAAATTGCACTGTAGGCCTTTTGCATATCCGGAACTCCCGCATCCACATAACTTGACGACCAAAATCCTGCCGGAGCAAGATTGATTGCAATGTAAACAATACCGAACGCATATAAAATAAATACAATAGCAATATAACTCAATCGCCTCACTCCTTTTACGCCAAAATATTCATTTATAATATCCGTCATAATAAATACAATGGGCCACAAAATAACGCCGACAGTAAAATTGAGTGAGCCTTTTTCTCCGAATAAATTCCAATTAAAAGGTTTCCAGCCAAGACTGTCTTCCAGTGCAAATATTTTCACCCCAATAAATTCTGCAATCAGCGCATTAGTGACAAAAAACACACCCAGAATTAGTAACAACATTGCCGGTTTATTTGCGAATGGATTGTGGTGATGGTCTTCCATATATCAGATTTAAAATTTAAAGGAAAGGGAAAAATTTATTTGTTTTTGATTTATATACAGGATAATCCGGAAAATGTTCAGTCAGTTTTTTTTCTTCGTAATTCGTTTTAATTTCAAATAATAAAAGGATCATTAATGCGATCATTAATTGATCAAAACTATATACCATCATAGCATAACCTAAAGCCACCAAAAAAATACCTGTATATATCGGATGTCTCACATATTTAAATACCCCACTTGTGATCAAAATTGCATTTTTTGTCGGAGTGGGCAGCATGGTAAGATTGCGGTTCAATTGAAAAAATGCCATCATAATGAAAAATAATCCTAAAAATGCCATTGGTATGCCTACATACTTCCAAACATAGGGTAACATGGATCCAACCGGCTCTGGATGCCACCAATAACCTATAAATAAAAGGATTTGAATGCAAACAAATATATAATCCGTTCTTTTTTTCGGGTTCATAAGCAATTTTAAATACAACTTTACGAATTTTTATTGATATATTGGTATAGGGCCGAAAACTTAATCTAAAATATGCTAAATACACCTAATGAATTTTAAATTAAAGTAATAGTTTTAAATTTGACCAAGAATCAATAACCCAAACAAAATGAAACTCAAACAAAATTATCAATTACTGCTAATTTTCGCTTTAATGATAACAGGTTGTAATTCTTCTGAAAAATTATTTTCCATAAAAAACCCAATTGAAACTACACCGGCAGAAATTGAAGTATTAAATTCTGATCCTTCAAGTGAATGGGAATATCAGCCTTCTACATCTACTTTAAATGAAGAATGCGCTAAACAGTCGCACGAAATAACCTATTTTACTTCAACTGAGGTAGAACCTGCAGAAATACTTGAAACCGGAAATAACCTGATAATATATATGTGCCCGGAAGTTTTATCGGATACTTTGCCAACACCGAAATGGTTATCCCAATCGCAATTGGCGAGAGAAAGTA
This sequence comes from uncultured Chitinophagales bacterium, assembly GCA_964638865.1. Classification (GTDB taxonomy): domain Bacteria; phylum Bacteroidota; class Bacteroidia; order Chitinophagales; family BACL12; genus UBA7236. The sequence goes on from CAZXBG010000080.1 coordinate 15,853, forward strand.
AAATTGCGGGAATATGGGGTTTAGCGATATTTTTTTTCCTTCCTATTGTATCCATTATTTTCGGCATAATTGCACTTGATAAAGGGCGCAGAGCCCAAAGGATAATAGCAAAATCACCGGAGTCGTATATTAACGCCCGTGATGCTAAGGCCGGAATAGTGATGGGAGCAATAATTATAGGTTTATTTATCCTTACAGCTATTACAATAACCATATACATTTTGGCAGCAAGCGGAATTATCAATTTGCCCGAATGGTAAAAAGTATCTGCACTCGCTTTTAATATTTTATCTTTGCGCCCGCCTTTACAGGTCAGATTATGAGTTTACAGTCAGAGATACAGCGCAGAAGAACATTTGCCATTATTAGTCACCCGGATGCCGGGAAAACAACCTTAACAGAAAAATTTCTGCTTTATGGTGGTGCAATTCAGGTTGCAGGTGCCGTTAAGAGCAATAAAATCAAAAAATCGGCTACCAGCGATTTCATGGATATTGAACGCCAAAGAGGAATTTCAGTAGCAACCTCTGTTATGACTTTCGAATATGAAGGAATTCAGGTTAATCTTTTGGATACTCCCGGACATAAGGACTTTGCAGAGGATACCTATAGAACATTAACTGCCGTTGACAGTGTAATTCTTGTTATCGATTGCGTAAAGGGCGTGGAAGCTCAAACAGAGCGCTTGATGGAGGTTTGCAGAATGCGCAAAACGCCGGTTATTATTTTCATTAATAAAATGGATCGCGATGGAAAAGATCCATTTGATCTGTTGGATGAATTGGAAGAAAAACTGAATATTCGTGTTCGTCCTTTGAGTTGGCCTATAAATATGGGCACACATTTTAAAGGTGTGTATTCACTTTATCACAAAAAATTAAATGTTTTTCGTCCGGGTTCACAAAGAATTGAGGATGATATTTTAACCATCGAAAATTTAGACGATCCCTTATTAAATAAAATAGCCGGAGAAAGAGATGCAAAACAGTTGCGGGAGGATGTGGAATTAATTGAAGGCGTTTATCACGATTTCGATGTAAATAAATATTTAAGTGCCGATATTGCCCCGGTTTTTTTTGGAAGTGCAATTAATAATTTTGGCGTGCAAGAATTATTGGAAACATTTATTCAAATTGCACCAATTCCTCAGGCAAGAACTTCCGATAACAGAATTGTTGTTCCGGATGAAAAAAAATTCACGGGTTTTGTGTTTAAAATACACGCTAATATAGATCCGCGTCACCGCGACAGGATTGCATTTTTACGCGTTGTAAGCGGTGAATTTGAGCGCAATAGTTTTTATCATCACGTGCGATTAAATAAAAATGTGCGTTTCAATAATCCCTATTCTTTTCTGGCGGCAAGTAAAGATGTGATTGAAGAGGCTTATCCCGGTGATGTTATAGGATTATACGATACCGGAAATTTTAAAATTGGCGACACCCTTACAGAAGGCGAAGAATTAAATTACAAAGGCATTCCGAGTTTCTCTCCCGAAATATTTAAAGAATTAATTAACCTTGATCCGATGAAATCAAAACAACTGGATAAGGGAATTGAACAATTAACAGATGAAGGCGTAGCGCAATTATATACACATACCAGCGGATACAAAAAAGTAGTTGGCACAGTTGGTGAATTACAATTTGATGTTATTCAATATCGCCTCGAAAACGAATATGGTGCAAAATGCCGTTTCGCTCCAATTCCAATGAATAAAGCATGTTGGATGACCACTACGGACAAAAAACAATTGGATGAATTTATCCGTTTAAAATCAGAATATATTTATTTCGACAAAGACCACAATCCTGTTTACATGGCAGAAACAAGCTGGGCTTTAAATGTAGCTCGAGAAAATAATCCGTTTATCACGTTTCACACTACAAGTGAGTTTAAGACCGACGCTCTAGCGTGACACAGCAAGAAGGACACAAGAATTGAATGCAAAGCAAAACAAGTTTGCATGGTTGGCATGGTTGCAGGGTTTAGTAAGGAGGTGAAGTCATCCTATCATCGTGAACCTGACTCTCCATTCATTTATCCGCTGGAGCTTTAGCGAAGGAGGACGGTTCACGATTCACGAATTCAAGAGTCATTTTGCAAATGGGAAGTCATTCGGTCTACGTGTATCTACTCGTTGCTCATAACTCATAACTCATTTCATCGGTTTTGTGTTAACTTTGATTACCATGCGTAGAAAAATATTTTTTGTAGGCCTGATGATTATTTGCGTAAATTCCTTTGCCCAAACTCAAATAACTGCCTACCTCCTACCCGGACAAGGTTCTGATGCACGCATTTTTAAGAATATACATTTTGAATCTTATATTGATACTGTAAATATTGTTTATCCCATTCCTTTTGAAAATGAAAGTATGACTGCGTATGCATTGCGCATTTCTGAACAAATTGATACAACTAAACCATTTGCTTTAATAGGGGTTTCGCTTGGGGGGATGATATCTTGCGAATTATTGGATATTATTAACCCTGAAAAAGTAATTATTATTTCCAGTGCGTCTTCCTCAGAAGAAGTTCCAAAAATGTATACCTTTTTTAAAACATTTCCAGTTTACAGAGAAATTTCGCCATCCTTGTTTAAATATTCAAGCTATTTACTTCAGCCCCTCTACGAACCCGACCGCAAACTGGAAAAAGAAACTTGTGTAAATATGCTGCATGCAAAAGATCCGCTCTTTATAAAACGGGCAGTGCATTTAATAGTAAGCTGGGACAGAACCGAAGCAGATAATGTAAATAAAAACATCATGCATATTCACGGTGATATTGATAATACCTTACCAATAGAAAATGTTAAAGCCGATTTCATTATTAATGGTGGTTCGCATTTGATGGCATTGACGAAGGCGGAAGAGATTTCGGAGATTATTAATGGAGAGTTGCAGAAGAGATAGTTTGTTGGACAATAGCACATGAAACTTAAAATAGTTAATATTTTTTAGTTATGATTAGCAGGTTTGAATCGTTTGAATCGAATGTAAATTACTATCCCGAACGGATA
>CAZXBG010000081.1:0-9785 GCA_964638865.1 uncultured Chitinophagales bacterium
GTAATTTCAAAAAAAATTAACACCTTAATTTGAGAATATTGTAATGCTTAACACAGTTCTCCCTAAAACGAATAGGCTCCAATGTTACAAACTGACTACTGCCACTGCCCACTGCCCACTTTTTAAACGGGACAAGGGACAAGAGAAAACAAAGGGTGTGATTTAGTAAAATGTTTAAAAAAAATCAACACTATAACTTAATAACATTAAAATGCTTGATATAGTTGTACTTGGAACGATCAACCTCCAATATTACAAACTGCCACTGCCAACTGCTCACTACTCACTACCTACAACCCAGCCTTAGCAGAAATTTCCAACATTCGTTGTATAGATTTTCTCGCCATTGAAATTGTCGGTTCTTTAATTATAATTTCAGGTAATTCATATTTCATTGCTATATATACTTTTTCCAATGTGTTTCTTTTCATATGGGGACAGTCATTACATGCACATAAATTATCCGGTGGTGCAGGAATAAAAGTTTTATTAGGAGAATTTTTTTGCATCTGGTGAATAATTCCTGTTTCGGTAACAACTATAAATTCACTTGCAGAATCCTGTGCAGAAAATTTTAATAAGCCTGTAGTACTTCCAATAAAATCAGCAACTTTTAAAACATGTTCCTCACATTCAGGATGCGCAATAATTTTAGCATTGGGATGTTTGATTTTTAATTTGGTGATTTTTTCCAAAGAAAATATTTCATGCACCATACAACTTCCATCCCACAAAACCATTTTTCTTCCTGTTTTCTTTTCAATATATCTTCCAAGATTTTTATCGGGTGCAAAAATAATATTTTTATCAGCAGGAACACTCTCCACAATTTTAACTGCATTACTACTGGTGCAAATAATGTCGCTCATTGCCTTTATTTCTGCTGTACAGTTAATATAAGATATTACAACATGATTGGGGTGACTTTTAATAAATCGTTCAAATAAAACAGGCGGACAACTATCAGCGAGCGAACATCCGGCCTTAGAGTCAGGCATTATTACTTTTTTATTGGGATTGAGGATTTTAGCAGTTTCAGCCATAAAATGCACTCCGGCAAAAACAATCATATCAGCACTTGTAGTAACAGCATTCTGTGCAAGTCCTAAACTATCGCCAATATAATCTGCAATATCCTGAATATCAGGCTCCTGATAATAATGTGCAAGAATTACTGCATTCTTTTCCTTCTTTAATTTATTGATCTCTTTAAAAAGATCTAACGTTGGATCAATAAATTCATCAATAAATCCGGTTCGTTCCAAAAGAGCGATATCCACAACTTTTTCCCCCCTAATGATCATGGCTATTTTTTTTATATAAATAAAGAATCATCATCAGTGCTGTTAATTGGTTGATAAGTATTAAATAACAATTTTGTAAAAAGAGTTGTCCATATTATTCAAAGCTTCACCAACATTCTGCAAACATCAATTATTAAATATAATCAAGTGTTTTGCAGGTAATCAACACGCTGTTAGTACAAAGTTAACAGGAAAACTTTTTAGATAGCAACATCCTGTCAACGTACAAAAGGTGTTGGCGAAATGCAGTCTATCCACAAAAATTCAGGGATCACTTTTTTTTAATTTATTTACCAAGACTTTATCAAGAGGAATTAACCGTTGGCTAACAATATGTTAACATAATGTACCAATGAAAATAATGTACCAATGAACAGCCGACCTTAACGGTCAATGAATGTGTTATCCTCCGACTAAGCCCAAATTACCCAACTACCACATTAGCAAATTAGCAAACCAACCATCGGTCTAATAGCAAATGGAACAACCCACCTTAACGTATAAATGAATAGATTAACCTCCGGGTAGGATCCAATTAACAAATCAGCCGCGGCTGGTAACAAATTATCAAATGCTCCTATAAAATCCCATTTCGGTTAGGTATTCCCAAACTTTGTCGGGCACGAGGTAGCGGATGGAGATGCCGGATTTGAGATTTTCGCGTAGGAAGGTGGAAGATATATCGATGAGAGGGACCTTAAAAAAAGAAAAATCACCTTTTAGGGGTGCTATGGTGGATTCAGTTTCACGTCGGGAATAAACATAAATGTGGTGATCACTGAGAATTAGCTCAATATTTTTCCATTTTGGTAATCCGGTGAGGTTGTCGGAACCCATTAGAAGAACAAAGCTATGCTCAGGATGTTTTTCTTTGAGATAGCTAAGGGTGTTTATTGTGTAGGATGGTTGGGGTAACCTGAATTCAATACTGGAGGCTTCTAACTTATAATTGTCCTCCACTGCAAGGTTTACCATATATAACCTGTGTTTTTCATCCAGTAACGTACTTTTTTGTTTAAAAGGATTTTGGGGAGAAACAACAAACCAAACCTTATCGATATCGGTATTTTCCGCAAAATAATTTGCAATAATAAGATGCCCGATATGAATAGGGTTAAAGGAACCGAAAAAGAGACCTATCTTCATATAATAAGGTAAAATTAGGCCATTAAATTGAAATAGGCCCGGAAGATATTGATCTGAAAGGATTAATAATTCACCCAAATCCGGGAGCGGATTAAATTTATATTCCTACAGATTCTAATGTTTTTGCAGTAGTATTTTACATAGCTGTATATGCAGTCTTAAAATGTTCCAAACAAATGTTTAATTTGTTGGATAGTTAAATAGAGTAATACATATTTTAAATAGCGGTTATATAAATAAAAAATTGTTAGGTATTAAAAAATTTGTAAAAAATTAATTATGCCAATTAATTACTTTCATTCAATAACGAATAAAACTTTTTCACTTGTTCTTCATCACCCAAAATAAAAAATTTAGTATCGGGTGTTAAAAGGGTATCAGGTGAAGGATTTACAATATATTCTCCTTTGCTGTTTTTAAATCCAATAATATTTGCACCGGTTTTATTTCTGATATCAAGTTCGACAATTGATTTGTTTTTATATTTTTCAGGAAGTGCGTTATAATGAATTTCTTCTATACGAATATTTATTCTTCCGGTAATAAAATCTACAAATTCCAATACATCCGGTTTGGTTACAAGTGCTGCCATGTGTGAACCACCTATTTTATCAGGCATTATTACATTATCGGCACCGGCTCGTTTGAGTTTACTTTCAGCGCCATCGTTTGATGCGCGACTTATTATCTTCATGGCAGGATTCATTTCATGTGCGGTTAATACAACAAATACATTTGCTGCATCATCGGGCAAGGTGGTTATAAGTGCCTTCGCATGTTTAATTCCTGCAGCTAATAATATCTCATCTTCTGTAGCATTTCCCTCTACAAAAAGTGTATTATCATTGCGAAATTGCTCAATAATTTGCACATTAGTTTCAATTACAACATAACGCATATTTACTGCAGTAAGCTGCTGACATGCTTGGCGCCCGTTTCGGCCATAGCCGCAAACAACCACATGGTTTCTCAATTGATTTATTTCTTTGTTCACGCGTAAGTGTTTAAAATACATTCTGAATTCGCCTTCTACAATAAATGAGGTAACAATAGCTATAACATATACATAAGTGACAACGCTTAATAATATTAATAGCGTTGTAAAAATTTTTCCCGAATCAGTAAGTGGATGTACTTCGTTATATCCAACGGAAGCAACGGTTATCATTGTCATATACATAGCATCGAGCAAAGTATAATTTTCAATAATTATATAACCATATGTGCCGATAATAAAAACGAAGCCTAATAAAAATATACCACCTATTAACCGCTTTAATATTCCATAGGATCTCAGCAAGGTGATTATATTTTTCATAGAATACAAATGTAAGATATCTTAAAACACTTCCTTAGAACTTTTACCACTATTTTAGGTGAGTTTATTACTTAATTGTTTTTATTGAATACAGCTTATTTTTTTCTGGGCATTGGAAAGAAGGTACTGGTCCTTCTTTTATATTCCGCGTATTTATCATTGCCTTCATATCTTTTTTCCAACATGGTAACTCCCGAAACTTTTAGCAATAAATAGGAAATTAAAATTGGAGAAAGTAAAGAGAGATACCAATAACCCGATCCCAGCGAAATTAAAAATACTCCCCACCATACACAGGTCTCCCCGAAATAGTTCGGGTGGCGACTATACCGCCATAATCCGTAATCCATCACTTTTCCTTTATTAGCGGCATTGCGTTTAAATTTTAGGAGTTGATAATCGGCAAAGGTTTCAAATAACCAACCAAAAAGCCAAAGCAAAACACCAACGATATTAATTGCAGAAAATGTTTGGTCGCCGGAGAACATAATGGCAATAATGGGCAAAGAAATCACCAACATCAACCCTCCCTGAAGCATAAAAACCTTATAAAAACTAATCCAAACCGTTTTTTCACCCCAATCTTTCCTGAATGCAACATATCTTGGATCTTCCCCTTTCCCGAAGTTGCGGTAAAAAATATGCAACGCAAGTCTTAGCCCCCAAAGTGTTACCAGGTAGGTGATCACAAATTGCCTGGGGGAAATTTCTTCCAATCGGAAGAACCAATGATGTGCAACCGCCATAAATCCAAGGCCCCAAAACCCATCAACAATACTCATATCCTTCCTATAAACACTGTATAACCATACTGCAGTCATAAAAACGAGTATAAGAATTGCGGAGGTAAGCACTTGATATCCCATAAAACAATGTTTTTTAAAAATAATTTGGAAATATTTCAAATATAGGAAACATTTTTACGGAACTATTGTTTAGGAGTTGTGTGTATATACACATGAAAGATAAAAAACTATGATAAAAACGACAATTCTAACGATCATGAGTGCTGTACTGCTGACATTTTCAGCTTGTAAAAGTGCACCAAATGCAGACGAAGCCAAAACCGGTGACGCGCAAGAAGTAACATTAACGGAAGGATCAGCTACTGTTCCGATCAACGTTGCAGAAAGTAAAGTGGAATGGATAGGAACTAAAGTAACCGCCTACCACAATGGAACTATTGACATCAAAAGTGGCGATATTATGCTTAAAGACGGTGTGATCTCCGGCGGAAAATTTGTATTGGACATGCCCACCCTGATTTCTCTTAAGGATGATGCAGGTTCAAATGGTAAATTAACCGGTCACTTAAAATCGCCCGACTTTTTTGATGTTGCAACGTATCCTGAATCAACTTTTGAAATTACAGGTGTAACTCCTTTCAGCGGTACTGTTGACAATAGCGGTGGAGAAGCCGCAGAAATAAGTGAATACAGTGTAACAGACCCGAATTATACTATTTCCGGAAATCTTAAAATAAAGGATGTTACAAAAAATATCACCTTTCCTGCTAAAGTTTCTGTGAACAATAATGGTGTGGAAGCTGTTGCTAAGTTTAATATCGACAGAAAACAATGGAACTTGGTTTATCCGGGTACGCCTGATGACCTGATTAAAGATATGATCTGGTTCGGTATCTCATTAAAAGCAAATGCAGCAGAAATTACTGCATTAAAATAAACAGAGTAGTGGTTGTTTTTCAATATGCCGGGAAGTGGAGACTTTCCGGCATTATTTTTTGGAAGGGGGGTTCTGGGTTCAGAGTTAAGGGTTCAGGTGAAGTTTGTTTAAGGGTTTGGCAAGGGCCAAGGAGTTTGGTGCGGATGAAAATATTACGTAAAAAGTAATTTTCAATTTAATAATTTGAACAGCCGCATTAATCAGGAGTAAAAGTGTCGGGTTATCATGGATATACTCATTTCTCATAACTCATTGCATAAATGTTACAGATATATTCACTCGGAGCATTCTGTCACTGTCTACTCGGGTGAAGATCTGATGGTTTATTTTTTAATAATAAATAAGAATCAAAAAATAATAAATAATAAACAAATCGCAACCGGAAAAATTTTGACAACCCTGTAAACTTTTGAACGACTCAGAACACAGAACTCAAAACTACTTCTTCAAAGTTAACTCCACAAACGCATCCATTTCCTCAATATCCTGACGAAGAATCATTTTGTGTTTTGATAAAGAGGTGATGATAAATTTTTCAATACCATTTATGGTATCAGCAGTGTAATACATAGACAATTCTTTTGTTTCGGGATTTAATTCCCAGTTGCCGGGGGCGCCTTGTGAAAAATAATCCGATGTCATATTCATGGAATTATCAGAATTGAGTGTATAAACGGAAGAAAGAAATTCTTTTTCTCCGGCTTCCACATATTCAGCAGGTATTCCCGGAACTGTGCTCAAAAATACATCTGCTTTCCAAATTCCACTTACATTTTCGTTGCTGATCTCCAATTCTGTGGAACAGGAAATAAAAACAACGAATAAAAATGGAAGGAATATTAATTTTTTTATCATAAATTATTGTTTAATGAATTTTATGTTTTTAAGTATTTTACCGGATTGATATAAGGATAAAAAATAAATGCCCGGTGAAAGCGGAGTTATATTTTCTATAAAATTATTTTCTCCGTTGCTGCACAACACAGATCTATTTTCCATTATTCTTCCTGTAATATCAGATATTATTATTTGAAGCTGCGCAACTTGCGGAAAATTTATAGAATAATTTAATTCGTTAAAGGAAGGATTTTCTAAAACAGAAAGATTAAAATTATTGTTTGCCTGAACAGAGATCGCATCCGCAACATCTCCACTTTTATAAATTACCTGCGTAATAGTTTCTATTCCTAAAATTTCTTGTGCATCGATTTGTAATACAGGAATCCCCTCTTCTTTTGCCATCCATCGGTATTCAATAGTGGTATAAGTAATTCCGTAAGGCACATCTGCATAAATAATAGTATCCGTAATCAAAATTTCAGAACGAATTCTCAATACATCGAAAGTTCCGCCGGGCGTTGTAATAGATCCCCAACCATCAATTTCATTTGTTCGCAAACGCTGCTCAGTCCATGCGGCAAGGTCCGGAATTTCAATATCAAATCCGGTTTCCGAATTTGTAATGTCGCCATAAGCAGCAGGAAATTCCAAAATGGTTTCTGTTTCATCATAACCGATTGGGAATGGGATGCCCGCGATAATTCCTGCAAGTCCTGTTTGCCCGAAAATATCTTCATCGCGTTCATAAAAATTAAAAACGTCTTCTATCGTGATAAAATCATTTTCAATATCAGCACCTGTTTGTTCAGCAACATCCGACGATAACCATAAAAAAAAGTAAAAAGGATTAGTATCATATACATCCACCCATTTTGAGGTGTCAGCAATAAGGGTAGTAAGGTCGCTGAAATCCCATGTATGATCGGGACCGGTATCATCGCCCACAAATACAATCAGAGGATTTGCATTGGTTATTAAAAATTCCTGTCCCTGATCGGCAATATCATCCACCGATAAAATAATTGGCGACTGTGCAGAAATTGTAAATGCAACAAGCGACAGAAATAATAGAAAGGTAAAATTTTTCATTGTATAAAATATTGGTGAAGATAAGGCAAATATTCCTACCTTCATTTCATGAAAACTGTGATTATTTTTTTGGCGATCGCAATTCTTATCGCCTGCAAACCAAGTGCTGAAAAGATCTCCCATCAAATGTATGAACAAATTGAAGCTCCGGATCTAAGTTTGCAAAAAATTGTAGTCGCCACTTCAGCGCTGAATAAAACGCAAGGAATCATGCAATTATATGAAAGAAAGGACACTTCATCCTCCTGGGGAGATGCGGTGATGTCGTTTGAAGTAATGATAGGAAAAAATGGTTTTGCATTTGATTCCACGCAGTTTAATGTGTTGGAATTCGAACATTATAAACACGAAGGAGATGGTTGTTCACCAATAGGAAAGTTTAGCCTCGGAAAAATATTCAGCTATCATGAGATCGCAGACCTGAAAATGCCTTTCGAACAAGTGGATGTAAATGATCTTTGTGTAGATGATATTAATTCACAGTATTATAATTTATTAATTGACGATGATACAATAATGAATAAAGATTATAAGAGTTTTGAACGAATGGAAAGAGAAGATATGCAATATGAATATGGTGTTTGGGTAAATTATAATACAGCACCACAAATAAGTGGCGCAGGTTCCTGTATTTTTTTACATATATGGAAAGATCCAACCCATGCAACATCGGGATGCACTGCAATGAGTAAAGAAAATATGTTGAAATTAATTTATTGGCTGGATGCAGAAAAAGAACCTGTGTTGATGCAGTATGTTGAGGAGCGATAAATTTCCATCGCAGGGTTATAGTGTAATAAATTTAAAGGGGACAGCCTAACCCTCCATATAAAGAAAAGAGTCAAATGGTTGAATTCAAACAAAAGACAGCAAAAAGACTTTGCTGGCAAATATTGGAAACAAACTTTATAGCTGAAACCTATTAACAATAATAACATTAGCATTAATATCAGTGTAAATTACTTGTGATGAAGAAGCGGTAGCACCAAGAATTGTCGCAGTTGTTGTTGAATATTGTATTAATGACTAGTTGTTATGCAGGTTTATGTCTTGATAAATGCTTTTACCATACTGCTTCCATTTTTAAAAATACAAACAATTTGGTTCATGCCTAAAGGAACGCAAAAGGCAGAAAAGCGCGCTCCGCATGTGCACACCCCCAAAAAAGGATTTGTAGGAAAACATCCTCAGTAAGGCGATATGGTTTTCCAGTTGTGCGCCATAAATTCTTAAAATGCAAAGTTGGTGGTTATTATACTTAGCTTACACGCTTAATTGAGTTATTTCAATTGGAATTTCAGGGATATTTAAATAATTATTATCATGTGTTTTTCAGAAACTGTGAGTTTTGGCGCTGCTGTTGCACTTACAACAATTGGGGTATTTACACTTAAAAAGGTAGAAAAACCCAACCAAATACTTTTTGCATCCATTCCACTCCTTTTTGCATTACAGCAATTTACGGAGGGATTTGTTTGGATGTCGTTAATGCATCCGAAATATGCGGCGATGGAGCATTCGGCCACCATTCTGTTTTTGTTTTTTGCGCAGGTATTATGGCCACTTTTTGTTCCGCTCTCCATGTTTATTATGGAGAAAAACAAAGCGCGTAAAACAATTTTAATGTCGTTTGCAATTTTAGGTATAGTAGTGGCTTTGTATCGTTTTTATTGGTTGCTGGATATAAATATACAGGCAAAGATCATAGAAAATCATATCACCTATAAATTTGATACAAGATCAGATTTTACAAAATATTATTCTGTAGTATATTTTTTAACTACGGTTGTTTCCACTTTTATTTCCACTGTTAAAAAAATGAAGATATTGGGAATAGCCATTTTATTATCCGTAATTATTTCACGAATATTCTTCTATCATTACTTTATTTCGGTTTGGTGTTTTATGGCGGCAATTATTAGTGTGTTTGTTTATATTATTGTAAAGGAAATGCAAAAGACTTTGAGGGCCGAGAATCGTGAGGCTTGAGTCGTGAATCCGTGTGGGGGGAGGGTGAAATTATTAAATGTAAAAAAAGTTCAGCCCTCTCTTCAAAAGGAAAATAAAATGAAAATTGTAATTTAAAAACAACCTTACGTGAAAAAAAAATAATGTCACGGAAAAGCGCAAAGGAAAATAAAATGTAAATTATAAAATAAAACCAACATTGCGAGAACAAATAAAATGAGATTGTATTTTAAACACATACCACATTTATCCGTATGAAAAATAAATTTGCACGCAGAGTTTCAGAGCACGCAGAGGAACAGCCAAAAATAAATTATTAACATATGATATATTTTTGCGGCTTTGCGTGAAAATAAAATAATATCACGCAAAGGCGCAAAGCCGCAAAGGAAAATAAAATGTAAATTATAAAATAAAACCAACATTGCGAGAACAAA
>CAZXBG010000081.1:9885-18683 GCA_964638865.1 uncultured Chitinophagales bacterium
CACGCAGAGTTTCAGAGCACGCAGAGGAACAGCCAAAAATAAATTATTAACATATAATACATCTTTGCGGCTTTGCGCCTTTGCGAGAAAAAAAACACAAGAGTTTTTGCAGGTTTAGCAATCGTTCATCCCGAATGAGAAAATCTTTTATGATTTTATATGGAATGGAAATTAATTATCTCTAAGAAGTTACACAATGCCGGGGAGATTTAGAAGATTTTCCATTCGGGATGGAATGGCAATCCCGAATGAGAAAACCTTTTATGATTTTATAAGGAAGGGAAATTAACGAACTCAAAGAAGTTACACAATGCCGGGGAGTTTTAGAAGATTTTTCCTTGCGGATAAATCCAACTAATGGAAACGCTTAATCGCTCCGCTCCTAAGCGGTTTCCATTAGTTGGATTAAAAAAACCGCATCGAGGAGCTGATGCGGTTTTGCAATTTGGCATTATAATAATTTAGAAAATAGTAAGATTTTGAGATTCAATTTTTGAACCTGTATTAATTTCAATAAAATAATTTCCTGCGTTAAGAGAGGAGATATCAATTGCTGTTGTATTTTTTAACTGATTGTTTAATTCAATTAATATACGACCTGTAACATCTGAAATTTTTATGCTTTCAATTGGTTCACTGGATTTATTGTCAAGATATACAATATCATTTGCAGGATTTGGATATAAAGTAATATCTGAAATGTTATTTTCATTTATTGCAGTATTTTCTTCCGCCTCCATAGTGCGTGATTCAGAAATTACAGGAACCAGATCGCGGTTAATTTTAATTGCAGTAACATCGCTGAAAGAGAAAGTACTTTCTGCAGCATCTGTTTTGCCGGTAATATTATCTACAACAACAATACTCAGTGTTCCTATTTGTCCGTTGCCTTCAATATTCACTCTGTCTTTTCTTACTATACTATTTACTACAAGTTGTTCGTCGCCGAAAGTTTTATTCAGGCGCAATGTTTCACCAATATTACCCATCCAACCATCATCAAAGCTCACTTTAGTGCTCGCCATATCAATTACTTCTGATTCTATATTAATGGTAAATGCAATACCATAAATTTCTTCCACAACGGTCATATCATCTCCCAACATAATTGGAATTTCATTTAAACCGATGTGTAACATATCGTCAACAGGTGCAAAATAAAGAGGAGCATCACCTGCTTCTGTGCGCAAATTATTTAATGGATGATCAAGGCCTAAATTATTAATTACTGCAGTGGTATCATCATCATTTATTGTTCCGTTACCATCACAATCCGTCCATTTTAGATCATTTAAAATAAACCAGTACAAGCTATCAGGTTCCATCCATGCTGCGGAAAGTTTGCCTGACCAGTCAATACTCATATCATCTCTGCTGCTTCCTGTTGCACCATAATTAATTCCAATTTCAAACAAGTCGGTAGCATCGGCATATCCATCATTATTTGCATCACCCGGCCAAACACAATTGAAAATACATGGATCAAAAGTTCCATCTGAATTTGATTTTATAATTGTAAAACGTTGACTATAGTCCTCAAGGTATTGTCTGCCGGCAATTAGGTAACCGCCATCAGGAGTATTTTCCACATCAAAAACCTCCAAACCACTTGAAATTCCAAGTCCGCCAACGATAGGAATTGAAATTGCACCTGTTTCCACGCCGGTATTATCCGTTACCCAGCCACTTGTGCTATTGTCGCCGCCATCCTGAGTCCAAACAATATAGTTATCTATTCCAAGTGGCAATGCATAGGCGCCTTCTTCATATGCATATCCGTGATTATAGGTATTTACCCATTCCAATGTTCCAGTAGAGGAAATTTTTCTAACGGTGCCAAAATAAGTACCTGCAATATCGGTTCCTGAACCGCTCATTAAAAGACCACCATCAGCAGTTGTTTTTAAGCCGTTGTTGAATCCATATTCCCAAGAAAGAACGAAGTCGTATTCGCCGGTCCATTCCAGATTTAAATCGCTGTCGAATTTGTAAACAAGTTTTTTGGTATCGTTTCCGGTTGCATAAGCAAATCCGCCATCAACAGTTGCTACCATTCCGGTTTCTTTATAATTCCAGTAACTCCAACCCCAGGCAGCGGCGGTATCGGGAGCAATTGTAAAATTGGAAAGATTATTTCCGGCAGCATCAAATTCGTAGAAGTTATGATAAAAATCGGTAAGACCACCTGAAATGATTCGGCCGTCGTTTAGTTGCACAGCTTGTCCGCCATAAATATAATAGGTTCCTAGGAAGGCTGAATTTTCCCATAGTAAATTGCCATCTGCATCTAATTTATATAATCCCGGAGCATAGGAATCAGTTGCGCCAAAAACTACAGCACCACCATCATCAGTTGGCAATATATTCATTGCGGATACATTGAGCCATGGCAATCCTGCGGGTGTTAGCCCCCACTGTTTTATACCATCACTGTTTAATTTAACAACATAATTTGGGTTTACATCCATAAAATCCGGATCGTCGCCGGCATATCCGACAGCCCAAATATTGCCATCGGCGGCAACTGCAACATCCTGGGTCCAATAGCCATATTGGCCAAAACCCCAGGTTTGTGCATTAATAGTAGTAGTAAACATTACAGCCATTACACAAATGGCGAGAGGAGTAGTTATTTTTTTCATAAGTATCTAAATTTATAGGAGACAATTATACAACTACAAATATCTGAATACCTAAGCGATAACAAAAGAACAAAAAAAAGGCGTTATAGCTGTTAAAAACACTAAAATTATATCCTATATATCTGTTTGTCAACTATTTAGATATGCTAATAAGGCAAAAACATAGAAAAAAGCAGATCCCGACCTTTTAGCCGGGATCTTTTTGAGTTTCCGAAACTCAAATACAATAATTGTAAAACTGTAATTATTTTATGATCATTAATTTTTGTGTCGACACATTTCCATCGGCAATTACCTCCACCAAATATTGTCCGGCAGACAATTCATTTACATCTATATAATTTAATTCTGAAATAGCATTTTTTATTTCTTTCAGTTTATTTCCTGTAATATTAAATATGGAAATATTTTCTATCGAACTATTTGTTTGCAAATAAAAATAATTTGATGTTGGATTTGGGGAGATAATAAATGTGATATTATTTAATTCATTAATTCCTGTTGGATTTGTTTCAGTAGAAGAAATTCCCACAATGGATAATTCTTCTCCTTCCAAATTAATTGCGCGGATATTTTCAAATCTATATTCAATTTCTTCTGCTTCACCTTTGCCTGCAATATTATCAATTACAACAAAACTTAAAGTGCCAATTTCACCATATCCCGATGCATTGGTATTGTCGGTTCTTACAGCACCTCCATCGGCATTCGGATCAGTGCCATTGTTTTTTGTCAATTGTAAATAATTATCTGCATCCAATAACCAGGAATCATTAAAATTAATTTTAATTGATCCGGGTTCAATATCCTCTCCATCTACAGCAACGTTAAAACGAATTCCATAAATGGCATCTACCATATTTGCTGCATCACCTAAAACTATTGGAATTGTATTTAATCCGATCGTTGCAGAGCCATCGGTGATAAAACTTAATGGAATATCTCCCGCTTCTGTTCTTAAAATATTAACGGCATGTGAAAATGTATAATTTAAAGAAACTGCCGTTGTGTCGTCATCACTAATTATTCCATCGCCGTTAGCATCGGTGTATTTATGATTTGTTCCGTCGGGTAAAGTTGTTGCCCATTCGTCGGCATTTTGTGCTGTCCAGTAGTTGGTAGCATCCGGTCTTGCGGCTCCTGTAGCGCCATATCCCAAACCAATTGCAAACAGATCGTCCATAAAAGCAAATCCATCGTTATCTGCATCACCCGGCCAAACGCAATTAAATACGCAAGCGGGAATATTACCCGCTATATCGGATGCAATTAAAAAATAATAAGATGGAATTCCAATTTTCCACGCCATACCGCCGGCAATAAACTTATCGCCACAACCATAGGTTGAAATTGCTTCGAGTGTATTATAATCGGTATAATTAATTGTTTGAGTTGATGTTTCTGCGAGTGAAATATCGAGGGTAACTATTTCAACGTATCCTCCTGTTGCCGGGTCATAAGTTTCGCCATCATAATTGTAACGGATATATTTATAATCACCGGTTTTTAATTGTTTAATATCTCCCGAATTAGAATTAAATAAAGCACCCGGGGTTGGAATAATTGTTGCCGGCCCTGCAACAGCAGGAACAGTTACAATAGTACTGGTATATTGATCGCCAAAAAATCCTCCGGCATAACTTATTCCGGTTACAAGATAATCGCCATCGTTGTTAACAGCAATATTTGTAGGATAAAAAACATCATCCACATCGGCAAGTTTCTCTGCACGTTCCACAACAAATGCAGAATTAATTCTTGCGATATAACTTACCGTTGTATCGGTGCATGTATACCTCCATGTCAATAAAAAATTTCCTTCACCATCACCTTCAATATCAGAACTGTTTAAAAATATATACGTATAATCGGGATAAATAAGATCATGATAATCGAGTATTGTTGTGGACAAAAGATCACCCGTTGCATTGGAAACTGTGTTGATATAAATTAAACCTGCAACATCGTAGCTGTTTATACATGCTATATCACCGGAAGGTAATTGATAAACGTAGGTTTGAGATGCGGAATTCTCCGGTAAAAGATCTGACCATGCATCCGACGACCACAATAAATTTCCATTGCCGTCTGTTTTAATAAACCAGGGTTTGTAGGTATCTCCCAAAATTGCGCTAACTAAATATCCGCCATCCGAAGGAACCGGAGAAATATGTTGCGAAATTTCAATACTGCCAGCTTTATCGTGGTGTTGCTCCCAGTGTACGGTTCCGGCGGTATCGAAATAAACCATGTAAACTTCGCCTTCCATAATGTCAATAAGCCCGATATCGCCTACAGCAACAATACTCACATCATCTGTATAAATATCTTTTGCAATAGCTCCCTGCCAAATGAGGGTTCCCTGTTTTGCGTAGGACCAACTTTGAGCGCTTAATGATTCACATACGGATACCAGAAACAAGACAGCAAATAAGTAATAATTCGTTTTCATATGTTATAAAGTTAACTGTTAGAAATTTGAGTGATGCAAAGATTAACATACCACGGTTGTTTGGAAAATACAAATTCACTACTTTTATAGCTATATTTATTGTTGATGTGTTATGTATTTAATTGTAATTCAACATATTATAACATCTATAATTCAAATTTATAGTTATGGCACTGCCAAAAATAATTAGTATTTATCAGGCCTTAACAACAAAAGAGCAGGAATTTTTTGCTGATTTTGTGCGAAGTCCTTATAATAACAAGAGGAAAAAGATCCTGATGTTGTTTGATATTATTGAAAATGCCTTTAAAACAGGTGCCTCCGGCTCTTGGGATAAGGCAGCGGCGCATACTCTGATATTCGGAAATTCCAAGCAGGATGAATTGCAGATCAATAATTTATTGAGCGATTTGTATAAGCTGCTGGAAAAATACCTGGCCTGGAAACAATTTGAAAAACATCAGGACAGAAAGGATGTTTTGGTGATTGAAAATCTGATGGAAACAGCCATTACAGAAAATGCCGGAAAAATAATCAGAAAAAAATCGCAACAGGGAGAAGGGACAGATGTGGTATCTAATTTTTTATTTTACCAATTAGCAGATCAGTATTATTTCCAATTATCGCGTAAGGGAGATAATACACATTTAATAAAAAGTCAGGAAGCACTGGATATTTATTATTTGAGTAATCAGTTAAAAATTTGGTGCGAATTAATGAATCGTTCCAATATACTTGCGCTGCAATACGACAATATTAAATTTAATCGTTTCATTCAGTTTTTGGAAAATAATTTATCGGATTATGCACATTATCCAACAGTAAGTATTTATTATCCGATATTGCTGTGGTTAAAAGATCCGGATAGTGATGAATGGTATGAAGGATTCCGAGAAAAATTATTTTTACATATTGGCGAATTTCCGGAAAATGAGGCGAAGGATATTGTTGCTTATGTGCAGAATTATTGCGTGAAAAGAATTAATCAGGGGAGAAATGAATTTTTAAAGGAGTGGTTTGAGATAGCGCAATTTATGTTGCCGCTTAATTTGCTCAACGACAATAAATATATTTCGGAGTGGACCTATAAAAATATTATTACGGTTGGGGTGCGACTGCATGCATTTGAATGGACTGAAAATTTTATTCATGGGTATTATACCAAACTCGCTCCCGAACAAAGAGACAATGCTTATCAATATAATCTTGCAGTATATTATTACGAAAAACAGGATTTTGATAAAGCCATGCAATTATTGAACAGAGTTCATTTTACAGATCCGAATTATTATCTCGATGCAAAAAGTATTTTATTAAAAATATTTTACGATCATCAGGAATTTGAAGCATTATTATCGCTGAAGGATACGGTAAAAATATATTTGCTGCGCGATAAACAATTGAGTAAAAGTCAGCGGGCACTTTATAAAAATTTATTCAATAATACTATTAAACTTTATAAATTGCGTATCAATAAGGGTTTCGTAAATGCAGAAAAGTGGGGGAAATTATTTACCGCTCTTCGGCAGGAAGTGGACTCAACAACTATTTTAGCGAATAAACAATGGTTGCAATTAAAGATTGCAGAGATTACGGATATGCGGTAGTTAAAGGTCGCGTTTTTTAATGATAAACCAGGTGCCAAAACAAAATAATACGGCATAAACAAATCCCACTCCCAATGCTAATCCGGTCGGCGCTGCGGCAGGAGCATCCATTCCTCCGCTCCTAACATGATCCAAGGGAAAAGGAACGAGTTTTAAAAAGTAGGTTGCAATAGGCATATAGTCGCCAAATCCATCGGGAAAAATTGCTTCGCGAAGTATAACGTCAATCGGAAATAAAAAGAGCAGAAAAATAATTACGGCAAGTCCGGTTCTTTTAAATAATGTTCCGAAGAAAAACCCCATTGACATCATACCGAGTGATTGCACAAAATAAGCGAATACAAACCCACTGTGATCAAACATGTTAGATTTTGTTTCGGGAGTGGAATAAATTGTTCCGGCAATAACTCCGCTTATAAATAAAATGAGTGTGGAAATAACAGAGAGCAAAACCACTAATAAAATTTTACCAATTACAGTTTCTTTACGCTGTAAACCATCTATTACATTTTGACGGAGTGTGCGGTAAGTATATTCATTACCGGTAACAAATATTACCAATAATGCAAGAATGATATTAAAGTAACAGGCATATAAAGTATAATAATTCCAAATATTAGGGAAGCCTAATACCTTATCGGAAGTTAATCCCTCGTTCTCACTTCCACCAAGGTTTTTACCCGCAAGCAAAACGAGTACCATTAATAACAAATATAAAACGAACAGAATTTTAAAAGTTCTGTAAGGAAGTAATTTCGATAATTCTATTTTTAATAATCGTAACATATTTATTATTCGGCGGTTAATTCTAAAAATTGTTCTTCAAGACGTTTTTTGCGGGCATTCAAATGACTTACTGTGATATTTTTTTCATGCAGATATTTATTTAATGCTGCAGGAGAAAAATCGGTGGCGACATTTAATACTACCATATTATTTTCGCGGTTTAATTTATTAATTCCCCGGTAATTATTTAATGTTGAAATTAAAACATCTATATTATCGGCGGAGATTTCCAATTGGTCTTCGCCCTTTATTAATTGTGCAACAGAGCCTTCGGCGAGCAGATTTCCTTTTTTAATTACGCTTACATGGGTACAAACCTTTTCTACCTCATCGAGTATATGACTTGCAATAATAATGGTTCTTCCTTCGGAGGATTGTTTTGTAATAAATTCACGCACTTCTGCAATTCCTTGTGGATCGAGCCCATTAGTTGGTTCGTCTAAAACCAATACATCGGGATTTCCCAAAAGTGCAGAAGCGAGAGCAAGGCGCTGTCGCATACCAAGAGAATATGTTTTGGCAGCACTTTTTTTCCTTTCGAATAGGTTCACGGAACTTAAAACGCCGTCAATTTCATTTTCATCCACTCTTTTGATCTTTGCGATCACACGAAGATTTTGTTCGCCCGACAAATAGGGATAAAAATTAGGTTGTTCTAAAAGAGCGCCGATCCTCTTGCGATTTTCGTCCTTGTTACCATTGTCGAACCAGGAAAAATTTCCCGAACTCGGATGAATAATTCCGAGCAACATACCGAGTGTGGTAGTTTTTCCGCTTCCGTTAGGCCCTAATATGCCATAAACCGCTCCTTTTTCAACACGCAGATTCAATCCATTAACAGCTTTAATAGGGCCGTAGTGTTTTTTGAGATCGCTGGTGGATAATATTACTTCCAAAATTTTAAAGTTTGAGGTAAAAATAGTGAAGTTGAAGGTGCAAAGGAAATGAGATGCAGGGTGGGGCGGAGATCGGACCACAAGGAGTGAGTGGTGAGTGGTGATTGGTATTTTCGAGGGAAAAACTTTTTAGATCTCCCTTCGGTGGATTAGGGAAAACACCAACCAAGGGCGAAGGAAATAAAAAATAATGAACAAGGAATAAATAATATAAAACAAGGGCATCGATTTTATAACAAACTTATTTCATGACAACAACCTTTTACACTTTATCCCTGTGCGCGCTGCCCCTCTGCGTGTAAACCCTAATAACTGCGCAAAACCACAGTTTTGCATGGTGAAAAAAATCAAACACGGCGAAAGGAAATAAAAAATAATGAACAAGGAATAAATAATATAAAACAAGGGCATCGAT
>CAZXBG010000082.1:0-4939 GCA_964638865.1 uncultured Chitinophagales bacterium
TCAACCGGAGAGGGTTGGCTGTGGGGCCAAAGGTCAGGGGTTTGGTGTTTTGAGATGATAAATTTAAGAGTTTTTCTTGAAATTTACAAATTTTGAGGAATTTTAGGGATTCACAGTTCACGTTTTATGATGCACTGAATGTGATATGCGTTTTACTTAAATTAACTTCCCAAAAAAAATTCTTTCAATTAATTCTCTCACTTATACGCAGGAAAATTTTACGCCGCTTCGACAAATTGTCAATTGTCAATTCTTCGTTAACTCACCGCGCTCATCAAATTTTTGGCAATAGATAAATGAAAAGCAGTTCCTTTTCCTGGTTTTGAGTCCACCCAAATTTCGCCGCCGTGGCGTTCAATAATTTTTTTGCAGATGGCGAGACCTATTCCGGTTCCGGTGTATTCTTCGTGGGTATGCAGGCGTTGGAAAATAACGAATATGCGTTGGAAATATTCATGATTAATACCGATTCCATTATCTTTAAATATTAATTCCCATTTATCACCGAGATCATTAACGGAAATAATGATTTCGGGTTTTCGTTTTTTGGCTTTAAATTTTATGGCATTATCGACGAGGTTTTGAAATACCTGGGTAAGTTGTAATCTGTTTCCATAAACGGTTGGCAAATTTTCAGATAATACCAATGCATCATGCGATTCAATTTTATCTTTTAATACACGGTTAATGGTATTAAAAATTTCGTTGAGATCAATTTTTTCGTAACCTGTATTAAATCTGTTGATGCGACTGTATTCCAAAAGATCGTGTATGAGTGTTTGCATACGTTTTGCACCTTCCACCACAAAACCCATAAATTGTTGCGCGTCTTCATCCAATTTATGGATATAACGTTTATCTAATATCTGAATAAAACTTGTTATTGTTCGCAACGGTTCTTGTAAATCGTGGGAAGCAACATAAGCGAAGTGTTCTAACTCCTGATTTATTTGTGTGAGTTCCTTATTTTTTTGTTCAAGCGCATCCTCTGTTTTCTTTTTCTTTTCAATATTTTCAATAATTGCAACTGTTACAATTTCATTGGTAATATCATTCATTGTAGAAACTACTGCCTTCGCCCAAAATGAAGTGCCGTCTTTTCGAACATATTTTTTTTCGGTGATGTAGGTTTGAATTTCCCGGGTAAATATTTTTTCCAGCCATTTTTTAGTTTTTTGATAATCAGAAGCGTGTGTAATATCAAGGAGATTTTTACCTTTCAGCTCCTGCTCACTGTACCCCATCATTTCAGCAAAAGCAGGATTTAGATCATAAATAACTCCGGGATTTTTTGAAATAAGTATTCCCATTGATGAACTTTCATAAACTGCTCTGAATTTTTCTTCACTCTCAATTAATGCCTTCTCACTTTTTTTCTGCGAATCAAGATCTTCTACCAAACCAAAAACAATATTTTCGAAAGCGGAAATTTTCATGATATTTAATGTAACTCTCACCCACGTCGTCTTATTGTCTTTTTTTATAAATCTTTTTTCAATATAAATTTTATTAACGGTTCCGCTGATCAATAATTTCCAATGTTCAAGTGCAACATCCCTTTCTTCCTCATAAATAATATCGAGGATATTCATTTTTTTAATTTCATTTTGAGAATATCCCAAACGATCTAAAATGGAAATATTTGCATCCACAAAATTTCCATCAAAATCGAGCAGCATGATACCAAGCGAAGAATTTTTGAAAATAGTTTCAAAACGGGCTTCACTTTCTTCAATTTTATCTTGATTTTTTTTGCGTTCTTCCAAATCTCGAGCAACGAATATCCTTAACTCCTGATTTTGAAACTGGATTGTTTTACCGGTTACTTCTATATCTCGCAATGTTCCGTCTTTTCTGATAATACGGGAGGTATACAACTGACTTGAATTACTGGAAACAATTTTATCCACTTTTTCGTGAAACGCGGGATCAATAAAATGAATATAGTCTTTTCCAATTATTTCAGTATCGTTTTCATATCCTAAAATATTAACAAGAGCTTTATTTATCAATTGGAATTTCCCTTCAAACACGATTCCCATGCCATCGAGTACATTGTCAAAAAAGAACTGCAAACGCATTTCATTTTGTTCCAGTAATTTACGTTTAAAGCTAATTTCGGTAATATCACGACCTATACAATAAATGAGTTTTTTTACTTTGTCAATACCGGCATCATAGGAGAGCGTTTTTACTGCGCCGCTTTTACTTTTTATTCTAAGTTCATAATTTATCATATCAAAATCGCCGGAACGAATCCGATCCACTTGTTGCAGTGCATTTGCTAAGTCCTCTTTTAAAACAATATCCCACCCACCATTCAGCGAAAATAATTCTTCCCTCGAATACCCGGAAATTTTTTCGTACGTCTGATTAAAATCTATTATTTTTCCATCAGACTCAGCAATCAGCATAATGTCAAGCGACATTCGAAAAAACAATTCAAAGTCAATAGAAACATCCGGTTTTATTAAGGTCGCCTTTTCTGTCATAACATTTAAATAAATGTATACTGTCCCAAAATGGCATACATTACCATGTAAATTTATTGTTTATTTTCCGCATTTCACTATAATCATCACTCTCCAATTACCAGGGGTGGTTTGGATGCCGGGCCAAATTTGCGCTGAATAAATGGATTGATAAAAACTACTGTCAGGATCAGTAAAGTGCCAACATAAAATCCCGGTTGCAGGTAATCATTTTCATTGAATAAAAAGATAGCCATTAAAATACCATAAACGGGTTCCAGGTTTAAAGTAATAGAAGCAGTAAAAACACTAATATATTTTAAACAAAATAAAGATAACGTAAAGGGAACAACGGTGCATAATCCCGCCAATAAAACCAAATACAAAATGTCGTTGGCAGAAGGTTTCAATATAAGTTCAGGATGTGAATATATATAAAATGGCATTAAAATACACATCAATAAAAATCCTATACCAATTTCTACAAAAGCAATATTTAAAGGTGCTGCCTTGGTGATCATTTTTTTATTAAATAATGAAAAAATCGTAGCGAACAAAGCGGAAATCAAACCCAGAATTATACCTTCTGTATAATCTCCTGAAAATTTAAAAACCAGATAAATAGCCGGAATTACAATTATTGCGAGTAACAATTCATACCATATAAATTTCTTTCGAAATAGTATCGGTTCCAAAATAGAAACCATAAAGGAACTCGTTGCCAAACAGGTTAAAGCAACTGAAATATTTGCCGCTTTAATTGAACCATAAAAGGTTATCCAATGAATGGTGACCAGCACTCCCACGCCAGCTAATTGCATCACAGTTTTTAAATTCAATCCTTTGAAACCTTTCCACAAAGCGGGAATCGCCAATAAAATCGCAACGGTAATTCCCATTCTATACCAAACCAATAAAGTTTCTTCCAGCAGGATTAATTTACCAAGAACGGCAGTAAATCCCCAGAGAAATACACATATATGATATAACAAATATGCCTTTTTATGTTCTGCGTCCATGAATATTATTTAGATAATGCCATTATCCGCAAAACTATAATAATTTTTATCGCCAATTATCAAATGATCTAAAACAGTTATCTCCAATAATTTTGCAGCTTCTTTCAATTTTTTGGTGATAGAAATATCTGCGTCGCTTGGTTGCAAATTTCCTGACGGGTGATTATGAACAAAAATGATTCCTGACGATAATTTTTGTAATGCATTTCGCAAAATGATCTTCACATCCACAACAGTTCCGGATAATCCACCGCTGCTAATTTTTTCTCTTTCAATTATTTTATTTGCCTTATTTAAATACAAGACCCAAAATTCTTCATGATGCAGATCGGAAATAAGCGGATATATCAATTCATAAATATCCCGGCTGCTTTTGATCTGCGATTTTTTTTCTGCTTCAGATAACTGCCTTCGCCTTCCTAACTCCATGGCTGCAATAATGCAAAGCGCTTTAGCTGTTCCGATTCCTCTAAATTTTTTGAGGTCTTCCACTGCTAATTTACCGAGTTCATTAAGATCGTTATTATATTGCAGTAAAATTCGCCTTCCCAATTCAACAGCGGTCTCCTTACTGTTTCCGCTGCCGATCAAAATTGCGATCAATTCTGCATTTGATAAACTTTGTCTGCCTTTCAGCAAGAGTTTTTCCCTGGGCCTGTCTTCTTCGGCAAGCTGGGGAATAGTTACATTTTTATTTTCGGGATAAATCATAACGCCAAAAATAAAGGATAAACCAATATCACTCGATTTCAAAACTTCACACGGCAAAAAAAAAGCCTGACAAGTGAAACCTGTCAGGCTGAAATATATTGGAAATTCTTGTTAAGCCGCAGCTTCAACAGGTTTCTTCATAAGTGCTGATTTTAAATTTGCAGCCTTATTTTTATGTATTACGTTTCTTTTAGCCAATTTGTCTATCATGGAAATTACATCCGGAAGCAATTTGTCTGCCTCAGTCTTGTCAGCTGCATTTCTGAATTTTTTGATCGCATTACGCGTAGTTTTACCGAAATAACGATTCTTCTCATTGCGTTTTTCAGCCTGGCGAATTGATTTTTTAGCCGCTTTATGATGTGCCATTGTATCTCTTGATTTTTATTTGGAGTGCAAATATACGGCAGGTTGTTGATAAAACCAAGTGTTAAGAAGATTTGAAAGGGGGGAAAGGGTTTTTAAGGTTGAAGGAGCTCAAAAAGTATAATATGGAGGGATTGCCGGGAAGACGGTAAGACGGGAAGAATGCGGGAAGAAAAAAATAATTACAAGGGAAGCAAAAATATTTATTGTTTAGGAGAAGCATTCAAAAAAAACTCACCGAAATCTTCTCGTCTTTCTGCCTTTCCGGCCACCAATTTCACCCTGCTGCACAATTCCTTCGGCAACTGTGAAGCAATTCGTCTTTTTTCTTGTTAGGCTCTTCGTGCACTTGTGTGAAAAAAAATGTTTCAC
>CAZXBG010000082.1:5039-6564 GCA_964638865.1 uncultured Chitinophagales bacterium
TCGTCTTTTTTCTTGTTAGGCTCTTCGTGCACTTGTGTGAAAAAAAATGTTTCACGCAAAGGCGCAAAGGCGCAAAGGAACAGCCGAAATAAACTTATGATACATCTTTATGGAGAACCATTTCACCCTCCTGCAGAGTTGCATTTTCGATTGAAGTAAAGTTTTAGTTACTCGGACTTAGACTTATTCAGCATTCACCACTCCTCAATTAGTCAGAAGTATAACATTCAGGTTAGAACCCAGAACCAGTTGCAGTTGGTAGTGGCAGTTGGTAGTGGCAGTGGCAGTTGGCAGATTGTAAACTCAGAACCATGAACCCCCTTTCAACCAATCATCCTCAAAAACGCCTCTTCATCAATCACCTCAATGCTTGATATGGCCTTTGCTTTGTCCAGTTTTGAACCGGCATTTTCACCTACAACCAGATAATTCAGGTTCTTTGAGACACTGCCAATGAGTTTCCCGCCGTTATTTTCTACCATTTCTTTTGCTTCATCCCTGGTAAATTTGGTGAGCGATCCGGTGAATAAAAAGGTTTTATTTTCGAGTTTTCCTGATTCTGCAACAGTTTTTACATTCTCGAGATTCAAACCAGCAGATTCCAGAGCTAAAATCATATGCCTATTCCCCTCATTATGAAAGAATTGCGTAATACTAGATGCTACCTTGGGTCCAATTCCTTCTATTTCTGTTAATTGTTCTTGTGTGCAATTAAAAAGTTCTTTCAGGTTCGAGAGGGTTTTAACGAGATCCTTAGCTGTTTGTGTTCCTATATGCCTGATTCCCAAACCATTTATCAATCGCCATAATGGTTGTGTTTTACTATTTTCAATGCCTTCCTTTAAATTATTAACACTTTTTTCTTTCCAACCCTCCAGCTTTAATATTTGAGTATAGTCAAGATGATAAACCTCCGGAATGATTTTTAACAAATTCAGTTTATACAATTCACTTACTGATTCGCGGCCAAATCCATCTATATCCATTGCCTCCTTACTTACAAAATGAATTAACCTTTCCTCTACCTGAGCAGGACATTCAACATTTGTACATCTATAAATAGCCTCCCCTTCGGGCTTATAAATCTCCTTCTCACAAACGGGGCAATTATTTCTAAATTTAAATTCTACAGCATCCGATTTTCTCTTTCCCAAAACTACACGGTCGATATATGGAATTACATCACCTGCCCTTTGAACAACAACTGTGTCAGAAATTCGTATATCTTTTTCACTTATATAATCTTCATTATGCAGCGAAATAGAAGAAACTGTTACACCACCAATAAAAACAGGCTCTACTTTAGCTACAGGCGTTATTGCACCTGTGCGCCCAACCTGATAATCAACACTTAATAATTTGGTCTCTTTTTCCCGTGCTTTAAATTTAAATGCAATTGCCCAGCGGGGATGATGGGAAGTACTGCCACATTGTTGCTGCAATGCAATGTCGTTCACTTTAATTACCATACCATCTATCTCATACTCATAACCGTCGCGTTTATTTTCCCATTCTGCAATAAAAG
>CAZXBG010000082.1:6664-15537 GCA_964638865.1 uncultured Chitinophagales bacterium
CCATCTATCTCATACTCATAACCGTCGCGTTTATTTTCCCATTCTGCAATAAAAGCTAATAATTCGCCAACAGAATTACATATTTTCTTTTCTTTTTTGGAGATCTTAAATCCGAGTTGCCCCAATAATTCAATATTGTTATAGTGATTAATTAGTTTCTTTCCCAGCAACTGATTATTTTGTTCATCCACAGCATAAGCCATGTGATAAATAAATGCTTCCAAACCTCTTTTTACAATTTCATCAGAATCTTTCACACGCAATGCTCCGGCAGCAGAATTACGTGGGTTTTGTAAAATTTGAAGGCCGTCTTCTTCTCTTTTTTGATTAATTTTTGCAAAGGTATTTTTATTGATCACTACTTCTCCTCTTAATTCCACTTTATTAATTCCATAGGCAGAAAACTTTGCGGAAAGTGGGATGGATTTCATGCGTTTTGCATTAGTGGTAATCTCATCTCCGCTAATTCCATCTCCTCTGGTTGCCGCGCGTACAAGGAGATCATTTTCAAAAATGAGAGCAATAGAGGAACCATCAAACTTAGGTTCTATACAATATTCTATTTGATTTTTCCCAGTTAGTTCTTTAACCCGTTTATCAAATTCGTTAAGATCGTTTTCATCATAACTATTTTCCAGCGACAACATCGGAACAGAATGTTCAACGGAGGGAAAGTCGCTGGTTAAAGTTCTTGCAACCCGCTGTGTTGGAGAATCCGGCGTAAGAAGATGAGGATAAAGGTTCTCAAGATTTTTTAAATATTTGAATAGTTTATCGTAATTAAAATCGCTTATCAAAGCCTTTGCATCCACATAATATTTCCAATCGTGAAAATGGATTACTTGTTTTAGTTCGTCGATGCGATCACGGGCAACATCGTGTTCAATATCAAATTTGTCTGCTTGTATTAACAAGAGATCACTTAGTGCAGCAATTTTCTTTTGAAGTTCTTCAGAGTATTGCATCCGGTTAAATTAATCTGAATCAATAATTAATAACTACTAATAAAATTAATTATTTGAATTTAAAAATTAATTTCAATAGTATTATTTACTATGTTTTTCAATAAGTTTGTCTATTGCCTTTGCCAATTTCTTATCCTTAGCGGTAACAATATCACCCGCATCATGGGTAGAAAGTGTTATATCAACTTTGTTGTAAACATTGCTCCAACTTGGATGATGATTTTGTTTTTCAGCAAGAATTGCCACTCTAGTCATAAATGCAAATGCTTCCGAAAAATCTGCAAACACAAACGATTTTTTTAATTGATTATTTTTTTCTACCCACATAAAAATTAATTTAATAAATTAGATAATTACTGATTATTGAACAACACTTATTTTTAAGGTATTTGTTCTCGCCATTTCTTTTACAGGCATGGTACCTAAATTAATTACTATATCTCCTTCCTCTAACAAACCATTCTGTTTTAAATGTTGTTGCACTTCTCTGAAAGTATTATTTGTTCCTTTCATACCGTCGTAATAAAATGCTTCCACACCCCACAATAAATTTAAAATATTTACTACTTCCGGGTTATTTGTAAAAATATAAATTTTTGCTTTTGGTCTGCAGCTGGCAACCATAAATGCGGTATATCCGGTTTTTGTCATACCCATGATGGCTTTTGCATGAACCTCCCCGGCAATATTACACGCATTAAAACAAATGGCATCACTTAAATATGTTTTCGAGTTTTTATCAGGTGCATGTCGTCTGTTAAAAACAATTTCTTCCTTTTCTGCTTTTTCGAGAATGCGCACCATGGTTTTAATCACCAGTTCCGGATATTTTCCGGTAGCAGTTTCCGCACTTAACATTACAGCATCTGCACCATCTAAAACAGCATTTGCAACATCGGTAACCTCTGCGCGTGTAGGATGTGGACTTTCGATCATACTCTCCATCATTTGAGTGGCAATTATTACAGGTGTTGTTTTCAACAAACACTTTCTACAAAGTTCCTTTTGTGTGAAGGGAACATTTTCGACCGGCATTTCAACTCCCAGGTCCCCGCGTGCAACCATTATTGCATCTGTATGATCAATTATTTCATCAATATTTTTTAAAGCCTCCGGTTTTTCAATTTTTGCAATCACACGGGCATGATGCCCATGATGTTGAATAATATTTTTTAAATGAATAATATCTTCTGCTTTTCGCACAAAAGAAAGTGCTATCCAATTTGCGCCATGGTCTAAAGCAAATATCAGATCTGTATGATCCTTTTCTGTTAAAGAAGGGATAGAAACCTTGGTGTCTGGCAAATTCACACCTTTTTTAGACGAAATGGGGCCTCCGAAAATTACTTTGGTTTTAACAGTATCCTTATTATTTGTTTCTATTACTTTGAGTTCTATTTTCCCGTCATCAATCAGAATTGTTTCTCCTTTTTGCACATCTTTGGGGAAATTTTTGTAGGTAATATAAGCCTTTTTATTATCCCCTATCATTTCTTTTGTTGTAAATTCGAAATGCTCTCCTTCCATTAATACAGTTTGCGGAAGCACTTCGCCCAACCTGATCTTTGGTCCCTGAAGGTCGGCTACTATACTTACATGTGTATTGAATTCAACATTGGCTCGTTTTATAAGTGCTATTGTATCTTTGTGTTGTTCGTGCGTTCCATGCGAAAAATTTAAGCGGAATACATCTACACCTGCTTTTATCAATTTTGTTATCATCTCGTAATTACTGCTCACAGGACCAAGCGTTGCAATTATTTTTGTTTTGTTCTTGTTTAATTTCATCTTAATTTTTGATGTTCTTATTAATTTAACCTGAAATTTTATTTACAGAATCGGGTGTTTAACTATTCATTTTATACATTACAAAGGTATCTCGCCAAAACTTCTTATAATTCTATAAGTAAATTATTCTTTGATTTTACTAATTCCACGTTCAAAATAACTGCTGTCTGAACGTTTTCGAGTCCTTTTAGTTTTTTTAAAATCTCATTTTTTCTGGTTTTATAATAGTCCCCTTTAATAATGAATACAAAATCGAGCTCCTTATATTCGGGTAAAAGGCATTCGTTTGCGTGTTTATTTTGCAATAAATGAAAAACAGAGCGTGTAATTGCCTCATCAAAATCAAATCTGGCAAAATTCATTTGTTTTTTATTGAGCGGGTCCGTCAACTGAATATCGTCCTTTTTAGCAAGTGATTTGTGTAGCGTATTGTTAATGAACCATGCTAAGCGGTAGTCCTGCAGGGCAGTTACGATGCCGATCAACAGGAAGTCAAAATCGGGATTTATTTTCAATTTTCGTTTCGCCACAATGCCTGAAATATAGGCTCAAAGGTAACAAGCTGTGATAATATCTCCTCACACTTGCACAATCCACACACATTCCTTTATCTTTGCACTTTATTACTAAACAGTTTCCTCCTAATAGCAGGGAGGACCATTAAAACCTAAAACAATGTCAGAAATTGCAGAAAAAGTAAAAAAGATCATTATTGATAAGCTTGGTGTAGATGAAACCGAAGTTGTTCCTGAAGCCAGCTTTACCAATGATTTAGGCGCTGATTCATTAGACACCGTAGAGTTGATCATGGAATTTGAAAAAGAATTCAACATCTCGATCCCTGATGAACAGGCTGAAGGCATTACCACAGTAGGTGACGCCATTGCTTACCTGGAAGAACACGTAAAGTAATTTTATTCCATCACATGGCATTTAAAAGAGTTGTAGTAACTGGGCTTGGGGCATTAACTCCGCTGGGCAACTCTGTACGCGAGTACTGGGAGGGGTTGGTAGCTGGCAAGAGCGGCGCTGATTTTATTACCCGTTTTGACGCTACCAACTTCAAAACCCGTTTTGCCTGTGAGGTTAAAAACTTTGATCCTACAACCGTAATTGATAAAAAAGAGGTTCGACGGATGGATCCGTTTCTGCATTATGCTATGGCTGCCGTTGAGGAAGCTGTAAAAGATTCAGGAGTAGGCGCGCATAATGTCAATCTCGATCGTGTTGGAGTTATTTGGGCCAGTGGTATTGGCGGGTTAAAAACCTTTGAAGAAGAGGTTTCCTATTTTGCCAAAGGCGATGGTACTCCGCGTTTCAATCCGTTTTTCATTCCTAAGATGATCAGCGATATTGCAGCCGGCATGATCTCTATCCGTTATGGTTTCAGAGGGGTGAACTTTGCAACGGTTTCCGCATGTGCATCTTCCACGCATTCCATCATAATTGCTGCCGATTGCATTCGCATGGGTAGAGCAGATGTGATTGTTTCGGGAGGAAGTGAAGCAGCAGTTACTGCCGCTGGAGTTGGCGGATTTAACGCCATGAAAGCACTTAGCGAGAGAAATGAATCTCCTCAAACAGCTTCCCGCCCTTTTGACCTTGATCGCGATGGTTTTGTTTTAGGGGAAGGAGCAGGTGCGCTTATTTTAGAGGAATACGAACATGCCATTAATCGCGGTGCAAAAATTTATGCCGAATATATGGGTGGCGGAATGAGTGCCGATGCCTATCACATGACTGCACCACATCCCGATGGATTAGGTGCGCAATTAGTTATGACTGACGCACTCCGTGATTCAGGAATGACAATTGCTGATATAGATTATATAAATGTTCACGGAACTTCTACTCCAATTGGTGACCCACAGGAGATAAAGGCAATTCAGGCAATTTTTAAGGAAAATGCCTACACTATTAATATTAGCTCCACAAAGTCGATGACCGGCCACCTTCTTGGTGCCGCAGGTGCTATAGAGGCAATTGCCAGTGTTATGGCTCTCAACAGCGGAATAATCCCACCCACCATCAACCATTTTACCGACGATCCGGTTTTTGATACGAGACTCAACTTAACTTTTAATAAAGCCCAAAACCGCGAATTGAATGCAGTTTTAAGTAATACATTTGGTTTCGGTGGACATAACGCTTCCGTTATTTTTAAAAAGTTGAGTGACTAACTGCTTGGTAAGAACAATTCAAAAAATTTATAATTGTTATTTCGGATCGGAAAAGATCTTTTGCCGAAAGCTGAAAAGTATTACCGGAAGCGCTCCTGTAAATTTTAATGTTTTCAAACTCGCATTTCAGCATAGTTCTGTTCATAATACCGTTCACACCAACAACGAGCGACTCGAATTATTAGGTGATGCAGTGATAGATCTTGTGATTGCCGATTATCTTTTTAAAAAATATCCTTACAGAAGTGAAGGTTTTTTAACCGAAATGCGCAGCAAAATTGTCAGTCGCGACCAGCTTAACCGTGTAGCACTTAAAATTGGTTTGGGAGAAATGATGCAAATTAGGCGTGGCGGAACAGACCTTACTAAAAGTAATGTGCTGGGAAATGCTTTAGAGGCTTTGGTTGGAGCAATTTATATTGATTCAGGATACAATGACGCCAGCATTTTTTTTATGCATAAAATTCTTGTTCCGCATTACGAAATAGAGGAACTTGAAAGTATAGTTTACAATTTTAAGAGCAAAATAATAGAGTGGTCGCAAAAAAATGGCCACGAAGTGCGCTTCGATCTTCTCGAAGAACATGAATTAAAAGGGAAACGCATGTATAAAATGGGTTTGATGCTCGATGCGGAACTCATT
The DNA here is from genome assembly GCA_964638865.1 of uncultured Chitinophagales bacterium. Lineage (GTDB taxonomy): Bacteria > Bacteroidota > Bacteroidia > Chitinophagales > BACL12 > UBA7236. The sequence goes on from CAZXBG010000082.1 coordinate 12,241, forward strand.
GCAGAAGACACCGACTACAGTAAAAAAAGAGCCGAACAAAAAGCAAGTGAAACAGCTTGCAGAAAATTGGGGATTCATGTTGATTGAAAAGTTCTGGGTTCTGAGTTCTAGGTTGACAATCTGCCTACTGCCACTGCTCACTGCCACTGCTCACTGCCATTGGTTCTAAGTTCTGGATTGGCAATATGCATACTGCCACTGTCAAATGCCACTGGTTCTAAGTTCTGGATTGAAAATTGTTCTAAATTGTAGAGACGCAATGCATTGCGTCTCTACAATTTAGAACAATTTTCGTTACCACGACTTGGACTGTATACTGCCCACTGCCCACTTTTGACTGCACACTGATACTGGTTCTGGGTTCGGTGTTTAGTTCCAATTAATGCCTGCCGGGGCCACTGATGGGTTCTTTATTCGATACTAATGCTTAGCCCTAAAGAGTCAATTATAGAACCAATTGGTGTTGAAAATGAAGGAGCTGCATAAATTTCGAATCCTGATTTCTGCTAATTGCTTTTTTTAGAACTAAATTAGCTACATCCAATATATTTATTTACCCTTTAAAAAAGCCCCGCAGCGAACTCCGAAGGAGTTCTGCTACAGGGCGAAACCTACTCGTAAAACAAAATAATTTTAATTTTCTAATTCAAATTTTATAGGGATGGTAGTTTTAACGCGAACCGGATTGGCGTTTTGTTTTCCGGGGATCCATTTTTTCATATTCATAATTGCACGCACTGCTTCTTCATCGCAACCATAACCTATTCCCCGCACAGCTGTTGCATCTGAAATAGATCCGTCGGTATTAATAATGAAACTTACATAAACAATACCTTCAATCCCATTATCCCGCGCATGCCGCGGATATTCAATATTTTCTCCTAACCATTTCATCATTGCCATTGTTCCACCAATATATTCGGGCATTTGTGACGGAAAAAGAATATAATCTTCCTTTTTGACTACAGGCTCTGTTATTACATTATTAATGATCGGGTTTTCACCAATAACAGGATTATCTACTGTTACATTACTAATAACTCTGTTTTGCAGATCATCAATTGTTGGAACATCATCAATAATAACTTCGGGATCAGCAGTTGCTACCATTTCATTAAATGCAATTGTTGCCTGCTGAATTATTTGTTCCTGTGGTGGTGGCGGTAAAATTTCTTCTATTTTCGGCAATTTAGGCTCGAAATTAATAATATCTGGATTCACCACAATATCTTTTTTGATTAATTCAGGTTGCTTTTTAGATAAGCTGAATGCAGAAACGACAGAGGCTAAAAACAATCCTATAAATAGGGAAATTCTTAGATACCGGGACGAATCTTTGCGTAATTGGTAAGCACCATAAGCCTGGTTGCGATCCTCGAAAACAATATCATCGATTGTTGATTCGAGATAGAAGTTTGGATTTTTCATAGCAGTTAAGTTTTAATTTTAGATTAAGATGAAATAGTAAAGTATATTCCATAAGCGACTGCTATTATTTTTTTTCGTTTAAGGCTATTATTTCGTCTGTAGTAATATCCTGAATGGCATAAGTGGCAACATCACATATCACCATTTCATCAAGCGCATCCACCATATTTTGATAATTGGCATCCTCTGACAATTTGATGATACAAACCAGACCTTTTTCTTTTCCAAAAAGTGCGTTTACTCTTTTATTATTTTTATATAATAAATCACGAAGTCCAGCATTATTAAAATTCGTTTTCTCTAATTTTTCCATTTCATCACCATGGTAATAATAAATATTGTTATTACCACCAATAAGCAGTGTCACTAACCTGTCGCGGTTAATTGTTGCAGGATCATCCGTGTCTATTGGCATATTCAATACCACAGCATTGTTTTCCAACAATGTTGTAGTAAGCATAAAAAATGCAATTAATAAAAATGCAAGATCCACCATTGGGGTAAGATCAACAAAAGGAGCTTTTCTTTTTTGGGCAGAGTTGCCGGTTACCATTTGTGCCATAACTAAATATTTTGGGTAATGAAATAAGTGTTATGATGTTTTAAACGGAGATTTACATATGGAGTTATACGTAAATTGAAATTATGATATGGAGATGACAATTGAAATATCAGGCCTATTCTGAAATTGAATATTTAATCGGCTGTGTTATCTTCATTTTTACCGGTTTGCCCTCATCATATGCTGGAATCCATTTACCGGATGTAAGTAGTAAAACACGAATAGATTCTTCATCACATCCGCCACCAATTCCTCTTTTTATTTTTGCGGATTCAATATTTCCCAATTCATCTATAATCAGTTCAACATAAACTGTTCCTTCAATTCCATTATCACGCGCCATGCGGGGATATTCAATTTCTTGTCCTAAAAAATAATAAAAGTGCTGGATTCCACCTAACAAATAGGGCATGACATCTACCGTATCCATTGGATTTTTGAGATCATCATAAATAATTACATTTTTGTTGCCGGCTGTGTCGTTGTTTACCAAAAATTTATTGGTATCAAAATCATATTTATGTATTAATTTACCATTAGTATTAAATTCCCAAATGCCTGTTGGTTGATCATTTTCGTAGTTGCCTTGTTCAAAAATATCCTTTTTATTTTCATACAATAAAAAAGGGCCATTTTTTAAACCATTTTGATAGGTAAGCGATTGTTTGAGATTTCCATTTGAAAAATATTCGATATAACTACCTTGGAGTGTATCGTTGAGATAATTATATTCTGCAACAACTATTTTGCCGCTGTAGTTAAATTCTTTCCAGTTTCCTTCCTTTAATCCGCCCAAATAATTTCCTTCAATTTTTAATTTATCGTATTCAAATAATCTGTAAGTTCCCTCTCTGGTTTCCTTATCAGAAGCGAGAACACTAATTTCCTCCCGCGTTCGAGTAAATTCATTATCTATAGTAATTTTTTTTAGCGCCTGAGCAGAAATACCGGAAATCATAAAAAAAAATGTTACAAAACTCAGAAATCTCATTTTTTATCGTCCTCCTTTTCTTTCTCTTCCACCTTAACAACATCATCATTTTTTAATATATTCGTAATTGTATTATAAGGTCCGCTAACTATGGTTTGCCCATCGTTTAATCCCGATTTAACTTCAATATAATTATCATCCTGCAATCCGGTAACAATAATTACTTCTTTCACCTTATCCCCATCGAGCATGTAAACGATCTCATTAATTTTTTTATCACCGGAATTGCTCGAAGAATCCTCACTTGTTGTTACCGCCTGTATTGGAATTGTTAAAATGCTTTTTGCAACATTCGTTTTAATTTCAACTGTTGCAC
>CAZXBG010000082.1:15637-18631 GCA_964638865.1 uncultured Chitinophagales bacterium
ATTGGAATTGTTAAAATGCTTTTTGCAACATTCGTTTTAATTTCAACTGTTGCACTCATTCCGGGATAAAAAGGATATTTATTGCTTCCTTCTATAATCAGATCGTTGTAAGATTCCGGAAGCAAATAAATTTTAACCTTAAAATTGGTCGCTTGTTCCGATGCTACGGATAAAAGACTATTACTTCCTGCAGAGTTTGCAATTTGGAAAACGACACCTTTAAATTTTCTGTTCATGTATGCATCCACTTCAATTTCTGCGGTATCACCAACATTAATTCGCAATACATCATTCTCACTTACATCTACCTGAATTTCCATTTGAGTAAGATCAGCAATACTCATTAACTGGTCGCCGGTCATTTGAATGGTTCCCAAAACCTTCTCTCCTTTCTTTTTATTTAAACCAACCACAGTTCCGTTTGCAGGCGCATAAATAGAAGTGCGTTTAAAATTATTTCGCATCTCTTTTAACATCGACTCCGAACTTTTTACAGTGTATTCCATAGCAGTAACACTTTCCTGTGCAATACCATATTCAGCTTTTGAAGTTTCGAAACTGAGTTGCGCCTGTTCGTACTCCATTTGAGATATTACTTTATCTTTTAACAATTGTGTACTTCTATCGAAAGCAATTTTTGCATTATCAAATTGCAATTTACTTTGTAAAACACGCGCTCTTGCACTTGACAATTGTGCTTTAGTATTATTAAGTCCTGCCTGCGCTTGCTCCACTTGTGTTTCATATAAATCAGGATTAATGCGCATTAAAAGATCACCTTCCTTCACTTTATCACCTTCCTTCACCGCAAGGTCAACAATCTCCCCTGAAATTTCAGCTGAAATTGCAACTTGTGTTACAGGATAAATTTTTCCGCTTGCAGTTACTGTTTCTATAATATCCCGTTTTTGCACAGTGTCGGTATTAACTACTACGCCTTTCCCTCCGCCAAACCAACCTTGACTGTTTCCTACAAAATAAATTACTACTAACAGAGCTATAATGCCTCCAAAAATTTTAACTAAACGCATAATTATAATTTTAAAAATCCAAGGGTTTATCTAAATAATAATCAATAATTTTCGCTTTGAATATCAGATCGTATTTTGCCTGTACCAAACTCGATTCAGCCTGTGCCATAACATTTATCGAATTTGTGTAATCGAATGATGATGCAGTTCCCATATTAAATTTCTTTTCTGCAAAATCGAAAGCGCTTTTTGATGCTTCATAATTTTTTAATGCCGCATCATAAGAAGCAATTGCTGCCTTCATATCATTTACTGCTTGTGTTACACTCTGTCGTAAAGTATTAATTGCAATTTGCTGGTTAAGCTGCGTATTTATAATAGTAAGTTCTGCATTTTGTTTATTTAGCAGAACTTGGCCGTTGTTAAAAATCGGAATCTGTAACGACAATCCCACAACCTCACTCAGGTTATTATCTATCTGAACGCCATAGGGATCCGACTCCGTAACAAAGGGAGGATAAATTGCATTGGAATAATTAGTGGATACCTGTCCAATTAAACTCAACACAGGCATTGCACCTGCAGCTGCAATTTTTCTGGAGAGTTCATCACTCATTAATTGATATTCATATTTTTTTATACTTGCTTTGTTTGCAATTGCATAATCTGCAACATTGTTGGCATTTGGAACAGGAGCACTTAAAAGATTTTCCAATTTTGTAACATCCGGAAAAACAATTCTGATTTGATCATCCGGTTTCATTTGTAATAAGAGTTTAAGATCAAGATAAGCTCTGTCCAAAACATTTGCAGCTTGTATAGAAGTTAATTTGTCTTGCGCCAATTGTGCGTTTATAGTCAATAAATTTCCTTCGGGGATGCTTCCGGCGTTTACGAGTTTTTGTGAATTAGATAATTGTAATTCTGTGGTATTGATTTTTTGCGTTGCTATTTTCACCTGTTCTTCTGCAAACATTACATTCAAATAAGCGCTAATCACCTGAAATTGTGTATTTTCTACAAGTTCTTTATAATTCATTGTAGAAACCTGAAGATCTGTTTTACTTTTTTTGATCGTATTATTTATACTTCCACCACTAAATAAATTCATCTGTGAGCTTAACTGATACCCATTAGTTTGAAAATTATTTGCAGTAGGAATATTTGTTACCGGATCAATAGTGTACCCATAATTGGAAAAATAGGAAGTTCCAAGATTCAGATTTGGCAATAATAATAAACGGCTTTGTTCAGATGCTCTTTCTGTATACTGCACACCTGCAGCACCTTGTTTTAATTGCAGATTGTTCTCTGTTGCAATATCTATAGCCTGTTGTAGCGAAATAGTGGATTGGGCATTTGCCAGCTCAACTAAGCCCAATAAAAATGCAATAAAAATGATTTTTTTCATGAACGGCCAAAGTTAAATCAAAAACGATGAGTTAAATACCTTTTTGAATGAATTAAGGTAATTTTAAGAGTAAATGAAGGAAATCACTCAAATGTTACAAAAGCCTGATACAAAGTGAGTTTCATGTCACATTTTGGGCAAAAATGAACAAAAATTTAAATTTTAGGCAGTATTAATTCCATTTTCCAAACTTTTCTTTTCCTATTACCTTTGCCCTAATGGGAATAATAACGGATCCGGATGCATATTTTATGCAAGAGGCACTGAAACTTGCCGATAAAGCATTAAGGGAAGATGAGGTGCCGATTGGCGCTATAATCGTTTCCAACAATCAGATCATAGCAAAGGCCCATAATTTGGTCGAGCGACTCAAAGATCCAACGGCACATGCAGAAATGCAGGCCATCACTGCCGCTTGTAATCATTTTGGAGCTAAATATCTGGTGGATTGCACCTTGTATGTAACCCTCGAGCCTTGTGCCATGTGCGCTGCTGCCTGTCATTGGGCGCAAATAGGAAGAATAGTTTATGCTGCCTCTGATCCAAAAATGGGATATTCGCGATATGGCCAACTTTTGCACCCAAAAACTGATATCAGCAACGGAATTGAAG
>CAZXBG010000083.1:0-18615 GCA_964638865.1 uncultured Chitinophagales bacterium
CTGAAGTTGTTTAGTAGAAGACTTTTTTGATAATCAATTACTTACAATTTTAATTCAATATGGAAAAAATGAAAGCAGTAATTTGTACTAAATATGGTCCTCCTGAAGTTCTTCAGTTTATTGAAATGGAAAAACCCACACCAAAAAACAATGAAATACTTATAAAAATAAAAGCAACCACAGCGCATATTGGTGATACCAAAATTCGGCGGCTAGAGCCCGGTCTTGGTAAATTTACTGATCTGTTTTTCAAACCCCTCATGCGCATCATAGTTGGATTCAGTGGCCCTAGAAAAAAAATTCTTGGAATGGAGCTGGCAGGTGATATTGAATCTGTAGGAAAAGATGTTACACTTTTTAAGGTTGGTGATGCTGTTTTTGCAAGTACTGGATTTGATTTCGGTGCGTATGCAGAATATATCTGCATGCCTGAAAATGGAGTTATAACAATAAAACCAAACAATAGGAGTTATGAGGAAGCTGCACCAATTTCAAATGGCGCATTAACTGCCTTACTTAATCTTAAAAAAGCAAATATTCAACAGGGGCAAAAAGTATTAATTTATGGAGCCTCAGGAAGCGTTGGCACCTTTGCTGTACAACTTGCCAAATATTTTGGCGCAGAGGTTACGGGGGTTTGTAGCACAACAAATTTAGAACTGGTAGGATCGTTAGGAGCCGATAAAGTTATTGACTATACAAAAGAGGATTATACACATAGTGGCGAAACTTATGATATTATTTTTGATGCTGTAGGAAAGATATCGGGATCAAAACGCAAAAAATCTTTGTCGGAATCAGGAATTTATATAAATGTACTTGCTTTGAACGCAAACTTTAAGTTAAAAGCGAATGATCTGATATTTATTAAGGAATTATGTGAAGCAGGTAAGTTAAAAGCAGTTATTGACAAGGTTTATCCAATGGAACAATTAGTGGAAGCACACCGATATGTAGACAAAGGACATAAAAAAGGAAATGTTGTTATAAGCATGGTTAAAAGACAATAAAAATCTTATCCGCATTTGTTGCCTGTATATTGGAGAATAAATGTATAGCACATTTTCGCAATAAAATACTTAAGATGATAACGCTTATCCGCACAAATTCTGAAAATAAAAACTTTCAAGAACTTGTTAAAAAACTGGATATTGAATTGGCAAAACGGGATGGAGATGACCATGCATTTTATGACCAATTCAATAATATTGTTACTGTGAAATATGTAATTGTTGCCCACGAGAATGAAGATCTTGTTGGTTGTGGTGCTATAAAGGAATATTCGGAAGCTGTAATGGAAATTAAACGCATGTTCGTTCCATTGTTTAAAAGGGGCCATGATATTGCATCCATAATTTTAAACGCTTTAGAGAACTGGAGTTTGGAATTAGGGTATTCAAAATGTATTTTAGAAACAGGTAAAATGGAACCTGAAGCAATAAGTTTGTATGAAAAAATAATTATTTAATAATTTCAAACTATGGTCAGTATTAGAAGATTGAAAACAGTATATGTTTTGAAAAAATTTTAAACCATTCTATTCAAACCCGAAAAACATTATAAAGCAGGGAGTTAGGTTGAATGTGTTTTCCAAATGAAGTATTCGCATAACAAACAATACATTTTTTACCTCATTATTTCATTTTACCAGTTTTTCTTAACTTCGTAATGGAATGTAAAACAGATATCCAAGTACCGGCCCTATTAAAACATAACAAAAAGACCTTTTATGGATAAATTAATAAAATATTTCATTGTTACAATAAGTATTGTTTTGCTGGTAAGTGGAAAGGTTTTCAATAACATTCCTGTTAATACAGTAGATAAATCCATTCGATATAAAAGGCCCCCTGATCGAGACACTGCTGTATCAAAAAAAATATCGGTTTCCTATAACGAGGAAGATTTTGTTATTAATGATTATTTACTTGACCGATTAACACCGATCAGAACAAATTTTAATAGAATTAATTCAATTGAGAACTGGACTAAAATATTCACCATAGCATTGTTGGAAACTTTAGAAGGTGGTGCAGCAATGTATTTTTCCAATGAGAATTTAGAAAAAATAATAACAATGGAATATGGTGAAACCTATCAGGTTGTTTCTGAATATTATTTTCTGGAGAACGAGCTTTCTTTCGCAATTGAAAAAACCTGCAAATATAACCGACCCCTTTTTTACGATTCCACAGCAATGATCGCGAATAACGATACGGAGGTATTTGATTTAGAAAAATCGGAGATTAATGTGGACAGAAGTTATTTTGAAAAGGGCAAATTAATACATAAAATAAGCGATGGGGATTGTGGTGCACCTTTTTCGAAAGATTACTTATTGGAGGAGGAGATCAGGATAAAATCAAAAATTGGTTTACTTTTAAAATTGGAAAAATAATTTTTAATCAATGGCAAATAATAACTTACCGGAATTTCGATTCTTCTATTTTACAAATTTTTATGAAGAAACCGTTTCATTTTACCGCGATACTTTAGAATTAAATATTATACGCTCCTGGGATCGCTCCGAATTTGATAAAGGCACTCTTTTTACATCTCCTAATGGCCTAGGTATTATAGAAATTGAAAAAGGAGAACAGCCCAACTTTGCGTGTGCAGGCTTATACATTGAAGTGGAAAATGTGGATGAATGGTATGATTTAGCCCTTAAAAAAAATATTAAAATATTAGCACCTTTAAGTAATACCACCTATGGACATCGTTCATTTAGATTTGAAGATCCAAATGGTTTTGAAATTGGATTGTTTAAGTACAATTCTGAAAAAATACTCCCCGTTTTGGATGCCAATTAATAATTTATCATTTCCCTTTATTAAATACAATGTTCAACAAATTAAAATCATCAAATAAAATAACCAAATGAAAGCAAGTTTTCATTCCATATACGGTCCTGCTGAAGTGCTTCAAATTAAGGAAGTTGAGAAACCAATCCCAAAAGCGGCTGAAGTATTAATAAAAATTCACGCAACAACTGTAAACCGTACAGATTGTGGATTCCGCCAGCCGGAATATTTATTTGTGCGTTTGTTTAGCGGAATATTTAAACCAAAAATAAATATTTTAGGAACGGAATTTGCCGGTATCGTTGAAAGCATTGGAAATAATGTTACCTTATTTAAAGTTGGCGACGCAGTTTTCGGTTTAAACACCTTCAAATTCGGCACACATGCAGAATATTTTTGTATACCGGAAAATAAATCTATTGCTTTAAAACCCGAAAATATGACGTTTGAAGAGGCGGCTGCTGTTTGTGATGGGTTGATGCTTGCAATAAATTATATCAGGAAAATAGATTTTAAATCAAATCCAAAAATTCTTATCAATGGAGCTTCTGGTTCCATCGGATCTGCTGCTGTGCAACTCGCAAAATATTATGGTGCTGATATTACTGCAGTGTGTAAAACAGAACACTTTGATATGATAAGGTCGTTGGGAGCCACAACATTTATTGATTATACCAAAGAAGATTTTACAAAAATTAATACAAAATATGACACCGTATTAGATGCGGTTGGAAAAAGTTCGTTTGGAAAGTGCAAACAGATTCTCAATCCTGGCGGAGTGTATTATTCAACAGAACTTGGTGATTGGGCACAAAATGTTTTTTTAACTCCATATACTGCAATTTTCAGCAACAAAAAAGTAAAATTTCCAATTCCAACGGACAGCAAAAAAGATATTTTATTTTTTAAAGAATTAATTGAAGGAGGAAATTATAAAGCCACTATTGATAGAAAATATTCTTTAGAAAAAATTGTGGCGGCAACAAAATATGTAGAGAGCGGGGAGAAGGTTGGGAACGTGGTAATTACAATTTCCTGATATAAAAAAACGACCTGAAAAGTACAATAAATTTTTCAGGCCGTTTTATTATTCTATTAATTAATTAAATCAGAATACCGGTTTTTCAGGCAAAGTATAAACTCTTCCTTCATTCTGTTTTTTCAGATAATCCATTAAAGGAAGAAAATAATCCAGCATCGGTTTTGCGCTCATATCGCTACCTATCGATTCCTTTAAATGTTCGCGCCAGTCAACAGTTGCGCCGGGTGCCATTACCTTTTTTAAGAAATCGCCTGTTGCTGTACTTCCCCAATAATTGGTTGCATGCGGATCTTGTTTTAAAATATTTTTTGCGATATAATCGTGGAACTGAAACAATAAAACATTGCTGATGGAATAATCATAATACTGTGCAGCGTCATCATTAATATGTGTTTTAGTTGCAGCATCACAATATTCTTCTCCGCGTACATTTGGCGGAACAATTCCCTGATATTTTTTAACTAATTCCCACCACTTTGCATTATATTGATCTTTAGGTAAATTTTGTGCATATAATGCATATTCAAATTCTGTCATCACACCACTTCCCCAAGGAATGTGAACGATAAAATCCAATGCTTCACTTAATAATTTTTGAGTGTCATCTGTTTTAACACCTGCAGTAATTAAACCCTGACTTTCCAACAATGGTTTTTGTAAACTTGCCATTCCTATCATAGAACCAAATGCTTCGTGATATCCGCGATTTGCACCTGTTCTTAATACATATGGAACTTCAGGAGTAGAGTAAGAACTGTAATAATAAATATGTCCGAGTTCATGTAAAACTGTTCCCCACCATTCTGTGTTTGTTTCAACACTCATCAACGACCGAAGGTCTTTATCCAGGTCAACATGCCATGCACTTGCATGATTATTTTTCGAATATCCTGCTCCTTCGGGTGCCGGGTATAAAGATGATTTTTCATAAAAAGAAGTTGGCAATGCAGGAAATCCCATACTCATCCAAAATGCTTCTCCTTGTTTTACAACCCATTCCGCATCATGTGTTTTTAATACCGGATCAATATCCAATCCTTCCACATTTACCATAGCTGTCCAGTCTTGTCCCCAACGATTTGGCAACCACTCTGCAGGTAAATATTCAGGCACAGGCTGATTATATTTTTTTGCAAGTTCGTAACGCGCCCAAGTGTGTAATTCGCGATATAAAGGCCATACATCATTAATCATGCTATGCGTAAGCGCTAACATTTCCTCACTGGTCATTCCGTACTCGCTTGCCTGATAAGCGAAAAAATCTTTATAACCAAGCGGAGTAACACTTGCATTTCTCAATTGCTGCAAATTTGCCAATCCATCTTTTAGCGTTTTACCAACTTCTTTACTTGCCTCCCAGGCGGCTAATCTTTCTTTTAGATCGGTTGATTCACGCAATATTCCATCCAGTTTATTTGGAGTAACTGCATCTCTGCCAATTGTATATTTAAATCCGAAAAGCGCTTCCGTTTGTGCATTGGTGGCATCTATTCTTTTTTTAACAACATCGCCCGCAGTTTCCGGATTATTTCCTGCGAAAAATAAAATATAATCCAATTGTTTCACCTGCAGATCCGTTAGTTTATCCTTTTCCTTAAGATACTTTTGAGCAGTTTCGATATTAAGTTTACTTCCTGTGAATTTGGAGTAAGCTTCATCAGATATTGCCGCATTGGTTTTAGCAATGGTATCCCCTTCCACTATATGTGTGTTAAGCACCCATTGGCCTTCGGAGGCAGCAGCTACCAATTTCTGGTATTCGGTATTGTATTGGTCGAGATAGGTTTGCACCTCTTGCTGCAAAACGCTGTTGTCTTCTGTTTTTTTACCGATACAGGCTATTAAAACAACAGAAGATGCAATTAATAAAAAGAGTAATTTTTTCATTTAGTTGAGTTTTGAGGACGAAGTTAAGTATTTATGTTTCGGAGTTCCCATTTCCTTAACAAACCTTACAATTTTAGATTTTGTCCACATTCTGTTTACAAACGCTAAAATTAATTTTTATTGGCAGCGTAATTATTTAGCTTCGCAGATGCATTGGGAACTAAAAAAACAAAAGTGCTCAAAATGCAACTAATTTTCTTATAAACCTTAAAAACTTAAAAAAAAATGGCAGCAGACAAAAATGATGACAAAGCAAAGGCCTTAGGACTTGCAGTAGACAGCCTTAATAAATTGTACGGAAAAGGCACCGTAATGAAATTGGGCGATTCGCCTGTAGTTGCGGAAGACGTAATACCGTCAGGATCCATTGGTGTGGATTTGGCATTGGGTATTGGTGGAATACCTCGTGGACGGGTAGTTGAGATCTATGGCCCGGAAGCATCCGGAAAAACCACTTTGGCGATACATATTATAGCAGAAGCACAGAAAAAAGGCGGAATTTGCGCAATTATTGATGCAGAACACGCTTTTGACAAGGGATATGCCGAAAAATTAGGTGTGGATGTGGAGAATCTTTTAATCTCTCAACCCGATTACGGTGAACAAGGATTAGAAATTGCCGATCATTTAATTCGTTCCGGCGCATTGGATGTAGTGGTGATCGACTCTGTAGCCGCTTTAGTTCCCAAAGCCGAATTAGAAGGAGAGATGGGAGAAAGCAAAATGGGATTACAAGCCCGTTTGATGAGTCAGGCCCTTCGTAAATTGACAGGAACAATCAGCCGCACGGGATGTTGCTGTATTTTCATCAATCAGTTACGCGAAAAGATTGGTGTAATGTTCGGAAATCCGGAAACTACTACGGGTGGAAATGCGCTTAAATTTTATGCTTCGGTAAGAATCGACATTCGCCGTATCGGACAAATAAAAGATAAGGAAGAAATGGTTGGTAACCGTGTTCGGGTAAAAATTGTAAAAAACAAAGTTGCACCTCCTTTTCGTCAGGCAGAATTTGATATAATGTATGGAGAAGGAATTTCGAAGATAGGAGAAATTGTGGATTTGGGAGCTGAATGCGGTGTTGTTCAAAAGAGTGGAGCCTGGTATAGTTATGAAGGTACTAAACTCGGACAAGGGCGTGAAGGAGTTAAAGAATTATTGAAAGATAATCCGGAGTTAGCAAATGAAATCGAAAAAAAGATTAAAGCAAAACTCGCGATGAATGCTCCAGTTGTGGCAGAAGTGAAAGAAAAATAAATACTGATCATTCCTAAACAAAATCTCGGACGGTTATTTCTGTTCGGGATTTTTTTTTGATAATTATATTAACCCTACCATTTAAAAATATAAAAATGTAATTTGACCACTGGTATGGATGGAATTATTAAAGTAAAATACAATTAAATCATACCTAACCCCGTGTAGGGGTTTTTCCTATCTAACATTTTACATTTTTTATACTATTTAGCTCAAACCAGAGATTGGCTAATGCGAATAGTTTCATTTCATTCTTATACTTTGCGTGTGCCTTACAATGTTATTTGCATCATATTTTTTCTTCACTTGTTGCAACCTTGCATAATTATTTCCATAATATGCATGTTCCCAATCTGTAAATTCAGTGCTGCAGTAATTAATATACTGGGTATTGATTCCATTATTTTTAAAAATGTCTAATATTTCAACTGAAATCATTTTTAGTTTTTCTTCCCGTGCAGGATCTTCCCAATAAGCTTGCAATTCGGAGATATAATTATATGCACGATGCGGATAACAGGAACCCTTTTCAAATTCGCGATTCGATATTTCACCACCTAAGGTATTTAACTGATAGATCAAACCAGGATTTTGAATTATTTTTTCAAATACCGATTCTATAATTCCGGAAATATCGGCGAAGTTTTTGTAGAGACCTGCAGAAGAATTTTTAAAATATACAGGCAACAAGGAACCGTAATAATTTTTCAATTTTTTGGAAATTTCTATCGGGGTAACAGATCTGAATTCGTCGGTAAAGGCTGCAAGTGTTGTCAACGATTTTTGAAATATTATGGAATGATCACCAAAATTTGTGACTAAAATATTTAATGTGCTGCCATTTAATACAAATGCTGAAAAACAAGTTTGGGGAAGTTGTTCTGCGAAAACAAACCAATTTTTCAAAATATTTTTTACCCTTATTGCATTTAGTTTTCTGGCTTTAAAATGATGGGAGGTCATTTTTGGAGGAGCTTCCTGTGTGCGAAAAATTAATTCAGTTGTTACCCCAAAATTACCTGCGCCACCGCCGCGCAATGCCCATAATAATTCGGGGTCATCTTTGGTGGAATGTATTTTCCCGTTTCCATCTACAAATGTTGCTTCCAATAAATGGTCGCATGTCAATCCAAATTTTCTGGAAAATAAGCCATATCCGCCACCCATTGTTAAACCACCTATTCCAACAGTTCCGCAGGAGCCTGCAGGTAATAATCTTTTTCTTGGCAGAATCTGATCATACAAATTTGATAAAGTGCAACCCGGACCCACCTTTATTTTATTATCCTCTAAAAATTCTACCGAATTCATTTTAGATAAATTAATAACAAGTCCTCCATTATTGGAAGAAAAGCCCTCCATGCTATGTCCACCACTTTTAATTGCGACGGCCAGCTTATTTATTTTAGCATATTGTATTGCCTCCGAAACATCTTTTGTAGAAGTACATAATGCAATTACTAACGGAAAGTTGTTGATGCGTTTATTAAACCCTTTGCGCAATTCCTCATACTCGCCATCCTCTTTCCGAATTAGTTTTACAGAATATGTAAATTCTTTTCTCTCCTCAATAGTATCAGAAGAATCTTCATTCTCCTCCACTCTCTCTCTTTTATTCCCACCTCCTCCTACTCCACAGGCATCCAATAAAAATCCTGTACCGGCGAGAGCGCTGAGTCTGATAAAACTTTTACGTGTATGTTTCATTGAAAAATAAATAATGCCTTAGCGGAAAATTTAACCTTTAAAATTAAAAAATACAATTCTAAAAGAAAAATTATAATACCAGCTCCTCAAATAATTTCGCTGCAGTGAGCTCCAGATCTTTGGTAATTCCCGGATGTGGTCTTGAAACTTGAATTGCAGAACTTCTTACGGCAGTTAACCAGCGAAAACGGGATGGAACATCAAACTCGGAAATTGGGCCGGAGTTTTTTTCTCCGTTGGCAATTTTTACCAGAGATTCGAGATTCATTTTTATTTGCTGCACATCCACATCACCGGAAAAAACTCGCAGTTTAGTTTCATTGATTGTATACAATACTTTGATAAAATTCGCTTTTTTAGAGAACAGGATAATTCCGACATTGAGAAATTCTTCCCGTTCCACAACAGGCAAAACACGAATGATCGCATATTCATAAAGATGTTTCTCTTGCATGTTGTGCTTCCTTTATAAAGATATCAGAATTATTTAATCGCGAAATTAAAAAATTAAAATACATATCGCGCAATTCATCCGGTGTTTCTTCGGCGCCTTCCCAATGCAACCATACATCAGGAATTAATTGGGTGATGGCCTTTATCTTATCTACGGTCAAAATTAATTTGAATTCCGCATTAATTTGTTCCAACATAGTTGCACCTGTCAATAATACATGATCTTTTATCAACGTAAAAGGACTCAAAGCCTGTGTTTTCCAGTTTGAAATATTATGATGAAAATACAAACATGCACCATGATCGATGAGCCATAATTCTTTGTGCCAAATCAACATATTCGTATTTTTAAAGGTCCTGTCTACATTAGTAATAAATGCATCGAGCCAAACAATTTGGGAGGCTAATTTTTCGTCAATTTTTGTAACCAGCGGATCGAAAGTAATAGCACCTGATAAAAAATGCAAGGCGAGATTTAATCCTTTGCTCCATTGCAAAATATCCTGAATTTCTTCATCGCCTTCTGTTTGTCCGAATGCTTCATCAAGATTTGCAAATACCAATTCAGGAACCCTGAGTCCGAGCAATCTTGCAATTTCGCCTCCAATTAATTCCGCTATCAGTACTTTTACTCCGTGTCCCGAACCTCTGAACTTCAACACGTATTTAAAATCATCATCAGCTTCTGCCAAAGCAGGTAATGAACCGCCTTCGCGCAAAGGCATAATATATCTTGTGACATTAACTGTTCTTAAATTGTGTTCCTTTTGTAACATGAGAAATTATCTGACAGAAACATTCTGAATATCATCAATTAACCATTTTCCATTTTCCAAAGTCATTGCATAAGCAAGTTTCAATTCGTTTGGAAATTCCAAAATCAGATGCGCATTGTTTGTTGCTCCCGAATGCGAAGTAATTTTCACCAGATCTAAAAAATCTAATTCAAAATCCTGTGAAAGCATAATGAGATCAGCATCAAAACCCATGGGCGGGCCATCATATTGTTTTTCGACCCTGAAAGCTTCCTCACACTTTTTAAAATATGCTCTACTATTCTCTGCATATTTGTCAGAAATAAATCCGCTTGCCCGCAATGCATTGATATATTTTTCAGTTTCCGGAAAGTTAACGGAATAAGGTTTCCCGGGCTCCGGAGTTTCATTACCATTATTTGTAACAAGCTTATAAGCATTCAAATCCATCATATGCAATTTATACCAGGTCAAAAAACCTATAACAGCTTCAGAGGCTGGAGTGGCCGTGGTTAAATTATCTGTTTTAACATCATCTGATTTCTGTGACGAACAGGATGACAATAGTATAATAATGAATAAAAATGCAACATATAGAATTGATTTAATTAATTTTAGCATAGTGACGATTTAAACCATTAAAATTGAAATTCACATTTTAAGGGACTTTATCCCTTGTCAAATATACCTTTATTTTAGAATATATACCAATCGACAATGTGAGTCAAAGTTACAAACTTAAAAACAATTGAAATTATACAGCAACCCAATTGAAAAAGATCATTTTTACTAATAAAATTTATTCTAACTTTAGCGCAGAACAATACTCTGTTTATGAAAAATTTATTAACCCTATTATTACTGACAATTGTAACTTCCCGATGTTTTTCTCAGGAAAACGGATATGTTAAAGATCTGGATAGTATTCTTACACAATTATATAATACAGATCGTTTTAATGGAACTGTATTATATGCCTCAAATGGCAAGGTATTGTATAAAAAAGCATTCGGAGTTACAGATATTAAAACAGGCGAAAAATTACAAACCAATTCATCCTTTAACCTCGCCTCTGTTTCGAAACAATTTATTGGAATGTGTATTTTAATGCTATCGGAAGAGGGAAAGATAAACTTAGAGGATAATATAAAAAAATATCTTCCTGAATTACCCTATGAAAATTTAACAATACGAAATTTGCTTACCCATACTTCCGGAATACCTGAATATTTTGATCTATACAATCAATATAGAGAAACTTTAGATACACTCAATAACGAAAAATTAATTTTATTATATAAAACTCATGCCCCGCGTTTAGAATTTGCACCTGGAGCTTCGTGGAGTTATTGCAATACAAATTATGTATTCCTCGCAACTATAATTGAACGAATCACAAAACAACCTTTAAATGTTTTCCTTAAAAACGGCATTGCAACACCATTGGGTTTAAACGACACTTATGTTTATCATTTACAGATGCCGGAAGTACCGGCTAACCATGTTTATGGTTTTTCAGAAATAAACGGAGAAAAAAAATTAAATGATCTTATAAATGTTGATGGTGTTACCGGTGATGGAAATATTTATTCCTCAGTGGAAGATCTTTATAAATGGGAGCAAAGTTTGTATGAAAGCAAACTCGTAAAACAGGAAACCTTAAAAAAGGCACTTGAACCCGTTAAATTAAATGATGGCTCCACATTTAATTATGGATTTGGCTGGGGGATTGATATTGTAAACGAACAATATTCGCATACCGGCGGTTGGGTGGGATTTAGTAATATCATTTTGAGGGATGTAAAAAATAACAGAACACTAATTCTTTTAAGCAGTGGTGATAATTATTTAGCGGCGCAAGCATCGCGAAAAATTTTTAACGGTCAACAATTTAAAATACCGGAAACATTGTTGATCACCAATGTAAAAGTGGTTGATGGAACAGGATCTCCGGCAAGGGATGCTTCAGTTAGAATTGAGGACGATAAAATAATTGCAATAGGTGATCTCAAAAAATTTACAGAAGAAAAAGTTATAGATGGCGGAGGAAAAATTCTCGCTCCGGGATTTATTGATAGTCACAGCCACCTCGAAGGTTCTCTACAGGAAAACCCTGAAGCAATTGCAGCATTAAGTCAGGGTATTACAACAATAGTTGCGGGTCAGGATGGAGATAGTTATTTTATAAACCCGATGAAATCCCTTTTTAAACCTGCAATTAATTACGCAACATATACGGGGCATTCCACTTTGCGTGAGAATGTAATGGGATTTGATCAATTGAACAGACCTGCAACTTCGGAAGAGATTAAAAAAATGGCTTCCATTTTAAGAGTTGAAATGAAAAATGGTTCTCTCGGTTTATCCACCGGATTAGAATATGAATCGGCGTTTTATTCAAACAAAAATGAAATAATTCAATTAGCTAAAGTTGCATCAGAATACAATGGAAAATATATAAGCCATTTAAGAAGTGAAGATATTACTATGGCTGATGCTGTAGAAGAAATAATTGATATAGGGCGCCAAGCAAGAATACCTGTGCAGATATCGCATATTAAAATTGCCTTAAAGGATGATTGGGGAACTGCCCCAGATCTTATATCAAAATTAGAATCAGCCCGTGCGGAAGGAATTAATATAACTGCAGATTGTTATCCTTATACATTTTGGAACAGTACTGTTCGCGTGTTGTTTCCTAAAAAAGATTTTACAAGTTTGGCAGGTGCAAATTACGCGGTAGAACACTTGTTTGATCCGGAGGGGTCCGTTATGGTTCGGTTTAAACCAAATAAAGAATATGTTGGCAAAACGGTTTCTCAAATTTCAACAATACGAAAGGAAACGCCTGCTCAAACTTTATTGTATTTAGTTGCTGCCGCAGAAGAATATGGAAAATTGCATCCTAATGAAGATGGGATAGAAACCATTATGGGTAAGTCGATGAGCGAATCGGATATTATTCCCTTTTTAAGTTGGTCGCATACTAATATTTGTTCCGATGGCGCTAATGGAGGACATCCAAGAGGATATGGTGCTTTTACGCGTGTTCTTGGATATTATGTGCGTGAACAAAAAATAATGAGTCTGGAAACTTGCATCAACAAAATGACAGCACTCACTGCCGAACAAGTTGGAATTAAAGACAGAGGAATAATAGCGAGGGGATATTATGCAGATCTTGTATTGTTTGATCCGGAAACTGTAATTGACAAAGCGAATATTGAAAACTCCAAAGCATTATCGGAAGGAATATTAATGGTTTGGGTAAATGGAGAACTTGTTTATAAAAATAAAACATCCACCAATGTGTTTCCGGGGAAATTTTTGAGCAGGACCGGAGAGTATGATGCAATTATTGCAGAGTAATAATCATAATAATACTTTTTGAAATGATTATCCAGAATTAATATTTATTAATTAAAACATAAATAATTTTGAATATCAATAACAAACCCAAAGCTATAGTATTAACCGCCGGTATGTTACACGAATCGGATGCAAAAACTGCACATGGTTTAATACGCGGAACCGAACGATTTGAAATTGTAGGTATAATTGATTCATTACATGCGGGTAAAGATGCAGGAGAAGTATTAGATGGTACAAAAAGAAATATTCCCATTTTTGGTGAAGTAGAAAATGTTTTAACATTAATACCCGACATTCGTTATTGCATTATTGGCATCGCAACAGTTGGAGGAATATTACCTGATAATTTTATTCCAATTATTGAAACCTGCATTAAAAATAAAATGACTATTGTAAATGGACTGCATGAATATCTTGTGAATATACCTGAACTCGTACAACTTGCAGAACAATACAATGTTGACTTAATAGATGTACGCAAACCAAAAGATAAAAAAGATCTTCATTTCTGGACGGGCGAAATTTTTACGGTATCAGCCCCTGTAATTGCAGTTATAGGAACAGATTGTGCAATAGGTAAACGCACTACCTGCCGACTTATCCGACAAGCATGTGAAAGAGAGAACATTAAAACACAAATGATCTATACCGGTCAAACAGGTTGGCTTCAAGGTGGAAAATATGGATTTATTTTTGATTCCACTTTAAATGATTTTATTTCAGGAGAATTAGAACATGCAATTGTTTCATGCTGGAAAGAAACGAAGGCGGAAATTATATTAGTAGAAGGTCAATCTGCATTACGCAATCCCAGTGGCCCATGCGGATCGGAATTACTGATCTCGGGAAATGCAAAAAATGTGATTTTAGTGCATGCCCCTAAAAGAAAATATTATGAACATGATCCTGTTTGGGGAGAAATTCCGGATGTAACCTCAGAAATTGAACTCACTAATATGTATGGCGCTAAAGTAATTGCACTGGCATTAAATACGGAATTATGCAGTGTTGCTGAGGCAGAAGAATTTCAACGGGAATATGAAAGGGAGTTACAAATTCCGGTATTGTTGCCTATTCAACAAGGCGTAGAGAAAATTATTCCTAAGATAAAGGAACTTCTAAAATCATGAGCATGAAAATAAAATCAATAAGAGCATATCTTGAAAAAATTCCATTAACAAAACCCTATAGCATTTCCTACCAGACCTTTACCGAAACAGAAATAGTTTACCTTGAAATTGAATTAGAAAATGGTATCATTGGCTTAGGAGCTGCAAATCCTTTTGCAGAAGTAGTTGGTGAAACGCCGGCTTCAACACTTCAACATTTACAAAACGATTTTTTATTACAATTGATTGGCAGAGATATAAAGGATTTCCCGTTAATGATAGATGAAGTTGTTACTCATTTTAGTGGACTCCCCGGAACACAGGCTGCAATTGATATTGCATTACATGACGCTTATGGAAAATATAAAAATATTTCTGTTATCGATATTTACAAAAAATGTATTGACCCTTTGCCAACTTCCATAACGATAGGAATAAAAGAAATTTCGGAAATGCTCATGGAAGCAAAAGAATACCAAAAATTAGGTTTCCATATTCTGAAAATAAAAACCGGGGCAAATGTTGAGCAGGATATTGAAAGAGTTTCAATTCTTTTAGAAACTTTTGAAACTTCGATGCGTATCAGAGTGGATGCCAATGAGGGCTACACCCTTTTGCAATTAAAACAATTTATTTCTTCCACCGAAAAATTGAATATTGAATTGATTGAACAGCCACTTCCTTTTAACAAAGATTTGGAATTATTAAGTTTGCCTGCGGCACAAAAAAATAAATTAGTTGCTGACGAGTCGTTAATAAATACCACATCGGCGGAGGCACTTAGCCGCATTGGAACACCATTTGGAGTTTTTAATATTAAGTTGATGAAGTGCGGAGGAATAAAAGCAGCGAAACAAATTGCAGATATAGCACTTAAATCTAAGGTAAATTTATTTTGGGGTTGCAATGATGAAAGTCTTGTTAGCATAACAGCTGCATTGCATGCCGCCTACACTTGTAAGAATACAAAATATCTAGATCTGGATGGAAGTTTTGATATTATTGAAAGTATCGTTTCAGGAGGATTTATACTTAAAGATGGATTAATGTTTCCAAATAATTTACCGGGTTTGGGTGTAAGTAAATTATAAATGATTTACGGAATTTCATTTTCCAAAATTATCCCAATTAATTTATCCTCTCTAAAAAACATCGTCAGAATATGCCCAAAACTATGTTCTGCCAGTGGCTTACCTTTAAGATCGATCTTTCGATCATAAAAATAAATATCACCCACAAATTTCCATTGAAGCTTTTCAACGCCATTGTTCCATGTTATGGTATCAGTTCCAAAAAGAAAGGAATATTTTCATTTATTATTCAATTTATTTATTGCTATGTAATTGTAAGAATTCAAACGATAAAATTATTGTTCTTTCAGGAATTAAATAAAATATTTTTTAGAGCGACATGCAAATTTCTATGTTACATCGTAAATTACAATATTACAAATAAGTATCGGGCAAATAAAATGAGGCATTACATAACAATAGTTTAATCGAAATATCATGCTATAAATGTATTAATAGTTATGAAATTGCCGTCGTGACATACATATTTATCATATCTGATTAATTGTATTCTAAGGAAATGCCAAATTTGTAAATTACACCATTTTTGATGACATAATAAATATCATTAGAAATAAATTGAATGGAATTTAAGAAAATAGGATCAGAAATTGTAGTGCAAGAGTAGCAATTTTCATTCAATTTACTTAAACATACTTTAAACGATTGATTTTTTTCAAATGTGCGAAGGCCAATTGCAAAAACGGCATAATTCTGATAAAAAAGGAAATGATTGATAAAGTAAGAGGTATATGCACTTTTCACTTCCCCTAAATGTTTTGCTCTGATATTAGACAAATACGTTGTATCACATGTGATTCGAATTGTCATTGAATCATTAAATGCTTTTATAATAGGGGCATACTTATAAACTGCATAAGAATTTCCATTATAGTAAGCCGGGATTAGTGCATGCAAAAATAATTCATCAGTTTTGGTCTTAAAAAAGAGCGGGACAGCAAGGGTTGTTTGTTTGTTGAATATTAGATCATTACCATTTTGATAAAATTCATTAAAGACTAGACACGTATTTTTATCATCAGCACATTCTATGCTATCCTTGTCGGCATACAAGGTAATATATTTACCATTACTCAATCTAGCCAGAAAATTATTTGGTTTGCCGATATTTTCAAGAGATTCATTTGAGAATAAAAGAATGTCCACTAATTGAAGTTCTTTCGAAAATTCTATAATTCCTTGTCTATTTGCCAGTGTTAAATGGTTTTCAATAGGATCAAAGGCGATAGGGTAGATACAATTAATTAATGCATAAAATAGGTTATCACTATATTTAAATACCTTATTGACCGCGATTGGTTCTATTCCCATTTTAATCATCGAATCATAAACCTCAGCGGAATTAAATAGAAAATCACTTTTGATCTGAACGGCATCTAAAACACTTAAACTCCACGGGCGTTTAGTGACTTCCAATACTTGTTTGCCATCGCTTAATCGAAATATGGTCAAATTATTAAGTGCAGGATTATGTGCCAAAAGCGAATTCTCATCCAGTAAAAAATATTCTTCCCGTTCATTTAAAGGAACAATGTCAGCGTTAAGCACAATAGTATCTATTGGAATAAAATGCATTTTAAGAGAATTTTCCATTGTTAAAAATTCTTCTGAAGTCAAATATTCCAGTGATCCGTTTTTTACAATTCGAAATATGTCAAACCCACCTGTTAATAAACAATTTGCCAGGTTCTTGTTTTGCATTAAGGGTATTGTATTTGTATCGAATAATAATTGATTCTTGATAAAATAATTGGCTTCCTCCAATGACATTTCACCAATTAATAGTTTTATAGAAATGCCCTGTTTTTCTGCGTGCTTTAAACAATCAATAATTTCTCCTCTGTATTTATAACATGACATAGAATTTAAGCTAAATAAATAGTAATTTTCCTTTTCATTAGAAAAGTATTCATTGCATTGGGATTTAACAGTAATTACATTTAATTGAATAATTAAGAAAATGATGGTTAATTTCATAAAACATATTTAATTTTGTTTAAGATTCATTTTCCATGTGTTTTTATGAATTAATTCATCCATTCGTTACCTATTTTTATATATAATAAAAACGAACGTTTAATTTGTTATCAATAAATTAAACTCTCAAAATAAAAAAATTCTAAATAGTTCTGAATTCCGGATTATTAATACATTGCTTAAGAAATAACAGCATATCTAAAATTCACATTTAGATATTTTGCTAATTTCACAAAAACTAATTGCCAACTACTACCCCAACTATTCTAACTTTCCATTTAGTTGAAGTTATTGGTGTAACAGTATGCGAATCATACTCATAGGGCACACCAGCAACTATCCCACCATTGCAACAACCATCACAATTTATTGTAGTTGTTCCTCCAACAGTTCCACTTGCGCAAACTCCTGTTGTCCCGTTACATGTAAAATCAAAATTAAAAGTTCCATCTGAATTTTCTGTGCAGGTACAAGCTGAACAGGATCCACTAACGGACCAAGTCGTAAATCCATTAGTTGGTTCATTGGCGTAAATCACCCCCCCCAATTTATTGAGGATACGGTAAGGATAAGTGCAGTAATAAAACTAAATTTTTTCATAAAATATTCATTTAATTTTACTTCCCAAAATAGAGAATTAAGTGTAAGTTACTTAATTATTTGGTATTTTATAATAATATTTCCGTTTCAGCGAGAAGATATATATATATAGTTGTTAATCAATATGTTAAACCATTAATAATTTAGGCAATTTAAAGATTTTAATTTAAATCAAACCAACTAATAACCGATGAGCCGCTCCAGTAAATATAGTCCCAATTCTGTAACACCAAATATCTAATACAATTCAACTAAAAATTCCTTCTGATGCCCTTACTTAACTATCAACTCCGCCAAGAAGGGATAATAAAACATTATATGTCCAATAAGTGGCATTTAAGTATATTAAAATTTATAAACCATCTATTGAATAGAAAATTCTACAGAATGTGAAATTACAATTTTATTTAACTGCAATGTCCTTGATATCAAATTTACATAAATTATTTAATATTGTATTTCTCAGAAAAAATGGATATAAATTATGCTTTTTAGTTTTACAGTCAAAACATTCAGATTCGATAAGATAAATATCAGAATTAATTAAACCGATTTTGGGAT
>CAZXBG010000084.1:0-6545 GCA_964638865.1 uncultured Chitinophagales bacterium
TTACAAACTTCTGTTGCACCAGGATTAACGGCTGCATCAGCATCGTTACAATCGGTGTTATCAGTTACATACCCTCCCGGCATGGAACAAGCCATGGTAGAATTGGAAGCATCGCCATAAGAATCACCGTCGGTATCAGCATAATAGGTAGTAAGAACGCCTTCGTCGATGTTGCCATCGCAGTTGTCGTCTATACCATTACAGGTTTCAGACATACCCGGATTTATTGCAGCATTAAAATCGTTGCAATCTAAATTGGAGGTATAACCATCACCGTCAACATCTGCAAATGAAACGGAACCGGAAAGAACAACATTTTTAATTGTTCCAACGCCGCTAACGGTGCTCTGTGAAGCATAACTGTAAATTCTAACCATAACTGAATTGTAGGTAGAGAAGTCAGGAATATCCCATGACAATGGACTAACAGTTCCGCAGGAGGTATTTGTAACTGCGAGATCGGCACCATTATTTGTCCAGGTAGCTCCACCATTTGTTGAATACGCCAAGCGCCATAGTGTTGGGCCTCTATTATTGCGTCGAGCATCAACAGAAATTGCAGTAACATCCAATTGATATCCTGCATTCGGGGTTAGGGTAAATTCAACATTGGGCATTCCCAAATTAAATATTGGGGAGGTAGCATAAACTGAGGAGTTGAAACCATCAGGACATGCGGAAACTAAAAGAGTTCCATTAACCCTTGTTAAATTTGTTCCGGCTGTATTCGCTGCAATCGAGGCAGGAACACCGGAGAGATTATTTGTATAATTGTATAACTGCGCTTGGAGCGAGCCTATACAACACACAAAGGCAATCAAAACACTGAGTAAATTGAATTTTCTCATACTGTGCGGTTTTAGTTAAAAAAAATTGTTTGTCGTGTCAACTATGAATGGGAGGCAGCGAAGGTTATTCTTTTAAATGGAAACGAAAAATAAAGGTGTTGAAAATCAATTGATTACGATGTCACATCCCGAGTCAATTTTTTACTTTAAAATTCACCAATATCTATAAATACGGGCATTTTACAGGTTTTGAAAATAAAAACGGGCTAAAAATTGCCAGTAACGCGAGGCTTAAATTTGTAAAGTATTCATTTCTAAATACTTAGAAAAGTAACAGGCTAATAAGGAGGAAAGTGATTTTAGTGACTGAAATAGCCAAAAGAATAAAATACAATCCAATTTTAGGAAACTTTAGTTAAACGCAATTGTTTATTATTTTTGTAACCAAATAAGAAAACTATGGAAGTATTAATAGAATCGCCGATCAGTTTAACGGAGAATGCCGTTAAGGAGATAAGGAATATTATAAGTGAAAAAAATATACCTGTCGAATACGGCTTACGTGTAGGAGTTAAGGGTGGAGGATGCAGTGGGTTATCTTATATTTTGGGATTTGACACCCAAAAAGAAAACGACAATCATTATATGATTGGTGACATTTCCATAATTATGGAAAAAACGCATGGTATGTATCTGGCCGGAATGGAAATTGATTTTATAACAGGATTAAACAACAGAGGATTTTCCTTCAATAATCCGAATGCAACTAAAACCTGCGGTTGCGGAACGAGTTTTGATGCCTAAAATGGCAAATTGAACATAATTTAACTAAAAAAACCACCTTAAATAAATTTCAGGTGGTTTTTTTATTGGTTCGGACCGAAAATTACCATTTTTTATACATCAGGTATTTTCCTTCCATGGTAACGCGAATTCTATCGCCATTGGGATTTGGAATTTTTTCAATATTCATGTTATAATCGATTGCACTCATGATACCTTCTCCGAATTTTTCATGAATGATGGCGCGCATTGTTTTGCCATAGATCAAATTTATTTCATAAAAACGATAGATCAACGGATCAGTTGGTGGCATTTCCTGACTATCTCCACGATAAGCATAGGTTTGAAGTGCATTCATTACCTCAGAACTTAAGCCCAGATAATCCCCTATTTTTTTAGCTTCTGCAGCATCCATGGTATTTTCTCCATAAATTACAGAAGTGGTCCAGGTTTCACTTCTGCCCACAGCTTCTGCAATTTGCTGGTAGGTAACGCCTTTAGCCCTTTTTGCTTCCAAAATTATGGGGGTGCAGGCATCGCGCGATAATGCAGGGGCAGCTACCAGTGGAGCAGGCGGCATAATAACCTGTTCGTTGGTGATCTCCGCCAACCATTCTTTTTTTAGGTTTTCGATATCGCTGTCGCTGTAATATTTTTCATCTCTAACAAGATTAGTGGAGGTAAGCAGGGCAACGGCTGATCCCGCTAAAATAATCAGGACTGTAAGTCCGGGATAATTTTTTTTCATAGTAGGTATTTTAATTGGAGCAAAAATACTATTACGACCAGGAAGCACAATTAATTTGCGTTAAAAGTTTTGTAAACCGCCTTTCGAAATACCAACCTAATAAATAGAAATCAGGTAAGAATTACATGAAAAAAAATTATACAAAAATTACTCCTGTTCAAAAAACTTCATTTCCTTTCCTTCACCCTTTACTTCAAACAACTCCATTTTATAATCGGCTTTGTCCTGTTTTCTGTTTCCTGAAACCGGCGGAATTCCTCCGGTTATCCCGGCTCCGACGGAGGATAATAAAATGATAAAAATCACGGATATGATCTTTATAACTTTTTTAATGTAATCCATAATAAATTAAATAGTAATACTATTATTTAAGGTTAAGCGTAAACCATAAAATATAAATTTTTAAAGCGATCAATTGCCGGGGCCGATCTGAAACTAAACAGACATGGCAATATTATTATCCTCATCCGGACCGGAAGTAAAGACCTTTAATGGAAGAAATGTTGTGGTAATTAAAAAAGATCGGGATTTTGATTCAAGTGCATCAAATTGCGTTTTAATTAAACTGTCATTTCGTTTTAAAATATTAAAAACAAAAATTTGGTTTTTGTCTAAATCATTTTGTAAAACTGAAGGGGAATCCTTTTGGGTAAAGGAAAAAATTTTTGGTACACAATCCTGTTTAATTTTACAAACCCACTCTGTTTGGGGTTTGGAAATTAGGCTGGTTCCGCTTATTTTATTAGTTCCGACAAATGGAAACACAACAAACAAAATGGAAAAAATAATCATCCATTCCGGCGATGTCAATTTTTTATCGGTAAACTGCGGCGACATTTTTATCAATTAAATTACAAATTCCTTAATGGTGAAAACATTAATCCAATGTTTTTGGTTCCCCAAGGGTGGTAGCTTTCAGATTAATATGCTGCTAATAAATCACCACTTCTCCGGTATTCACATATATATCATCTGCATTGAAAACATCTATAACAAAGGTTCCTTTTTTGGTAAAGGTTTGTTTAACAAATGAAAAATTCCAATCGGGATTAATTGTAATATTATAGGAATCATAATCTTTAAAATCTTCCTCTATATCTTCAAATACATCTATATAAAACAGATCAGTTTTAAATGGTTTGTCGCTACCGATATAAATTGTAACAGTTACAGAACCCGATTCTCCTAATGGGAAAGATTCCGCTTCTCCGACCATTTTCCCTTCTGTTACATCCTGGCAAAATGTAACGTAAGAATCTTCATAATAAAACGTATTTATTATGGTGTCTCCATTAGCTAAATTAATGGAATCGGCATCTACCACAAAAATTTCAGTAAACGCTGTAGCTGCAACATTGCCATCCATAATAATGGAAATTTTATATTCGCCGGCTTCGGAGAAAAAGTAATCGTACACCAGCCAGTTTTTACCGGACTCAGGGGTTAGCGTAAGTGTTTTTTGGGCGAGATAATCCTCACTATAGTCAGATTTTTTGTCAATTTGCAAATACATTGCACTTGTATTTATAACATAGATCTGTTTGTAAACAATATAGACATATCCTCCATCAAGATCAACATTCCATGTCCCGAAGATACCGGAAGCAGTGCCGAATTCATCATAACTTTCGCACAGAACAACACTTTGGCCGCTCTGGCCATCCTGACCATAAGCTGTGGCAATTGCCGCAGTAAACAGCACCAACGTTAATATATATTTTTTCATAATTGTGGTTTTAACGTTCAAAAATACAATAAATAAGTAAAAGTGGTAATAACCGGTATCACCCCTGATAATAAACTTGATTGCCATTTCAGTTTTACGCTTTTTGTACAAATCCTTTGGTTTAAATTCCATACTTTTAACGCTCAAACCTGCTCATAACAGAGCTTATTCAAAAGAATACTTTATGAAAAAACGAACAAAAAACATATTGTTGATCTGTTGTGTTCTGATAATCGCGGTAGGCGGAGTTGGTTACCAATTTAAGAAACAAATTTTATCTCTTGGAAGAGAAAAAAATGATTACAAAATGCGAACGGTCGGCAATGTGCATCATGACCCTATTCCATATACCGGTGCGGGAGGAAATGCTGAAATGATAGATTACCTGAACATCGTTTATCAAAAAATAAATTGTCCGCAATGCAAATTCATGAATACCGCAATTGCAAACGACCTTCTCAATAAAGCCGTTCCAACGGATCCAAAAGAAAGATTTATATACAATTTTATGTTGTGTAATCAATTAATGAATTCAGGACGTGTTGATGAAGCGATCAAACTTATTGAAGAATATGAAAAGACTGCTGATTATAAAAAATTAGAGGATAAAGACCTTTATAAATGGTGCCTAGCCACCGGAATTACCTATTTGCGTTTCGGAGAATTAAAAAATTGCATAGCTGACCACAATGCACAATCCTGTATATGGCCTTTATCAGAAATGGCTCGGCACAAAGATGAATGGGGTGCGAGAAAAGCGATTGAGATATATACGAGAATTCTCGATAATTACGCGCAGGATCTGAATTCGCGTTGGTTGTTGAATATTGCTTATATGCAAATTGGCGAATATCCCGAAAAGGTTCCAACTGCATATTTAATTCCACCCGAATCCTTTAAAACAGAATTTGAAACTCCGCGTTTTAATAATATTGCCGGAGATATTGGTGTTGATTATGCTGATATGTGTGGTTCCATTATAATGGAAGATTTTAATAACGATGGATTTACCGATATTTTTCAGGGAGGATGGGGATTAAATGAACAGGTACATTACCTCATCAATAAAGGAGATGGAACATTTGAGGATCTAAGTGAAAAAGCGGGATTAAATAAATATCCGGGTGGTTTGATGATGATGCAAACTGATTACAATAACGATGGTTTTTTGGATGTATTTATTTTGCGGGGTGCCTGGTTTGGCGAATTCGGAATTTTACCGAATGCATTATTAAAAAATAACGGCGACAATACCTTTACGGATGTTACTGTTGAAACCGGAATATTTAGTTGTCACCCTACACAAACTGCAACCTGGGCAGATTTTAATAATGATGGATGGCTGGATGTATTTATTGGCAACGAGGCTAATAGAAACGGAGGAGATAAAATAAATGATTGCGAATTATTCTTGAACAACAAAGGACATTTTACCAATATAACGAAAGAAACGGGAATTAATCTCAATGCATTTGTAAAAGGTGTTAGCTCCGGTGATTATGATAATGACGGAGATGCTGATATTTATATTTCTGTAAATGGTGCAGAAAATCATTTATATAAAAATGAAACAAAAAAGGGAAGTAAGACAATAAAATTTGTTGATGTTTCAATAAAAGCCGGAATTAAAGGACCGCTACAAAGTTTCTCTTGTATGTTTTTCGATTATAATAATGATGGATGGCTCGATATTTTAAATTTCAGTTATGATCCCAATGCAGCGGATAATGATATAGCTGCTGAGTATTTAAAATTACCACGCAAAAGCGAATTAACTGCTTTGTATATCAACAATAAAAACGGAACTTTTAGCGATAAAGCAAAAGAAAATGGGCTTGACCGAACCTTTTTAGTAATGGGATGCAGTTATGGTGATTTTGATATGGATGGGTGGATAGATTTTTATGCAGGCACGGGCAAACCCTCGTTCCGCAGTTTAATTCCGAATCGTTTGTTTCATAATAATGAAGGAAAAGGATTTCAGGATTGCACAACCTCTTCCGGAATGGGACATTTGCAAAAGGGTCACGGAATTTCTTTTGCTGATCTTAATCATGACGGTTACCCGGAAATTTTTGCTCAAATGGGTGGAGCCTATGAAGGTGATGGTTTTCAGGATTGTTTGTATGAAAATCCGGCAACATGGAATAATAATTTTATAGCTATCGACCTTGTTGGAACTACCTCCAATAAAATTGCAATTGGCGCACGTATAAAAATAATATCCGTACAAAACGGGATCAAACGCGATATTTATGAGTGGATAACTACCGGTGCAAGTTTTGGTGCCAATAACTTAAGGGCAGAAATAGGGTTAGGAAAAGCCAATGATATTGAAAGTATAGAAATTTATTGGCCTCAAACAGGAATTACGCAGGTTATTAAAAATGTTGCTATAAATCAGCATATTAAAATTGTGGAAGGCAATAATGACTTTAGCATTCTGAAACTACCTCCATTTAAATTTAAAGTGCCGGATGATGAAATACCACATCAGCAT
>CAZXBG010000084.1:6645-15367 GCA_964638865.1 uncultured Chitinophagales bacterium
TATTTCCTATTTATTTTTTAAAATAAAAATAATATCAGCCAAAATCCGTTTAATTTAGTATTACTATTCCGCCCAATCCAATTTTACTCACATGCACTCCCACCCATCGAATAAATCAGGAAACCTGTTTCTCTTTTTGTGTATTTGTTTACTTACTTTTTCCTGCAGTTCAGATATAAAACCCGAACGGTCTTTTTGTTTCTGGAAAACAACTTATTACGGAGAGCGTGAAGACGATACCATATTAGCCGATCTCGATGTGGGACATATTTATTTACGAATTTTTGACGTTGACTGGAATCCTTATCTCAAAGCTGCCCTGCCTGTTGCGTCACTCAGTTATTCTAATTTGGAGAGTGATTCCCTGGATATAACACCCTCTATATTTATTACAAATCAAGTAATGTTATACAGCAGTAAACAACAACTGGATACACTGGCAATTAATGTCGCTGACCGCGTTACTTATTATATAGAAGATTATAAAAGCGGCTTAAATCGGTATAAAGCTTATAGAATACGCAACAATACAAAGAAGGAGTCAGCACCAGAGAGCGGTGAAAAAAAATTTGATGAGCACTTTAAAGAATTACTGATAGATTGCGATTGGAGCGAAAAATCGAAGGATAATTATTTTTATTTCCTGAAAAAATTAAAAGAAAAAATGCCTGAACTTCCGGTAAGCGCCACTATTCGGTTATGGCAATATAAATATCGCGATATGGCCGGGATTCCGCCTGTAGATCGGGGCTTGCTGATGTGTTATAACCTGCAGAGTGCCGAACATTACCAGGTGGAAAATTCTATAAGTTCCGCAGCCGAACTTGAAAAATATCTCGATGTAGAAAAATATCCATTTGATCTGGACATTGCGTTACCTGTTTTCAGCTGGGCAGTTCTTTTCCGGGGAGGAGAATTTAAAGGAATAATAAATGATATAACCGCCGAAAACTGCATACACGATACCGTTCAATATGCGCAGATAGGAGAAAACAGATTTGTTTTCAAAACGGATAAGGTGGAAGGGAATATTTACATAAGAAGCGGTGATGAGTTGCGAATTGAAAAGGTAAGTATTGAAGAGCTGGAAAAGATGGTTGATTTACTTACTAAAAAAGATGTTGTTCAATCTACATCCAGGGTTACATTTTTTTCCTACGACAGAAAATACATAAACGATTATGGCACAGAAAATATTAATAAAATATATTCACTGTTTGATCTTTAATTTATTGCTTTTCTTGGCAACTACCTTAAATGCCTGTGGATGGAATGAAGATGAAGAATCGATCAGGGTTTCGCTTTTCAGAGCTCAAATGAGTTATGGCTTCGCATTTGATCCATTTAAATATTCCTTTAATTATTTTAACAGTTACCAACCCGATCCCGAGCGGTACGATCAATTAAAAAACTGTGCAGAATGGCAAACTAAAATGGGCCCGCAGGTTTCCATTAAAGATATAGACCTCATTCTCTATAACACAGAACCTGAATTATTCGAACTTGCCTTTACAAATAATGCACTATCCAAAATATTTTCCGGAAATACCTTTATTCAATCTCTTTTGCTAAAAGAAAACAAGGATGTATTGAACTATTTGACTTTTGCAAAAGAAATGGAATATTTTAGTTTTACAAATTTAGGATATGGCGGTAAATGGGAATCCTGGGGTATTCCGGGCGGAAGCACAAACTACATAAAAGAATACACCTCTGTGGAAAAATTAATTCCGGCGATTGAGGATACATTTCTTCGGCAGCGATATGCTTTTTTAATGTTGCGATATTTCTATTATGTGAGAAGAAATGAGGAATGTATTAAAATGTATGACACCTATTTTTTACATAGTAGGAACAGCGTTATAGAACCCTGGGCACTTTTATTTAAAGCACATGCGAACGACGCACTTGGCAATCATGATCAGGCAAATTATTTATTCAGCAAGGTATTCGACAGGAGCGATGAAAAAAAATTATCCGCTTATCAAAATTTTAATAAAAAACAAGAATCTTTAGACCGTTCACTTGCGCTGGCAGCAAACGATAAAGAAAGATCGGTAATATTAACGATGTCAATCGCAAATTATCCCGGTCCCGCTTTGGAAAAAATTAAAGTGATCTCCGAATTGGGAGCAGAGGAAAAATATATGGCATTTTTAATTACCCGCGAGATCAACAAACTGGAAGACTGGATATTCACTCCAAAATTAACGATCTATAATGCATCAGTACCCAGGAAAAAAGACAAAAAAGGCATTTGGTATTATAATGATCACTGGGCCGATTATGAAGCAGCGAAAGTAAACAACTATAAAAAAGATATTATATACCTGCGTCAGTTGCGCACTTTTCTCGTTTCTCTGCAACCAGGCTCAAAGGGAGAATTCAAAGATCTGTTGGCCATTGCAATAGCACATTTATATTATATGGACGATGATCTCGTGTCAGGGAAAAAATATATTAATAGCATTCCCGAAACTGCAAATGTCTACATTAAAAATCAAAAATATATTGAACTTGCTTTAGTGGAATTGAAAAACAGCAATCTGAAAGTAAACCCAAATAATACAGTTATAAATACCAGTTTATTTCATTTGGAAAAAATTGCAGGTACAGAGTCGGCGCATTATAAAAGTTTATATTCTTTGTTGCGGATTATGAGTAATAGTTATAAAGCTGCTGGAAATAATGCAGTGGCAGCGTTATTATACACAAAGTCTGATATCTATAAATCCAAATCCGAAATACTAAACAGCGATTTGTATTATAATTATTTTGACTATTACAGAATGTATTCATTAATTGGGTATCTCGACAGAATTGCATCGCCTTCTGATATCGATAAAGTTTTACATATTATTGAGAAAAAAAATAAAACAGATCTGGAAAAATTTTTATGTGACCAACCGCTTGCAGATAAACATCAATATCTTGACCTGAAAGGAACACTTGCTTTCCGGAACAACGATCTGAAATTAGCATCAGAAGTATTTTCTCAGATACCACAAACATTTTACGACACCGCATATTATTACAGGGATTATTTAAATGAAGATCCTTTTTTTCCGAAAGCATTTCGTTTTCAAAAAAAACGAAATTTTAATTACCCTTTTAAAAAGTCAGAATTTATCAATACGCTGATATCGCTTAAGCAGGAAGCGGAAACGGATGTGCAAAAAGCAGCAGATAATTATATTTTACTTGGACATGCGTATTTCAATTGTTCGTATTGGGGAAATTCCTGGATGATGTTGAGTTACAGTAACAGCAGTGTAGATGAAGAACTTAACGACAACGATTATTTATACGGACGTCAATATCCCCAGCGTCAAAAAATGCAAATGGGAAATTATTACAATTGCACTTTGGCAAAACAGTATTACACTAAAGCATTAAAATCCGCCACAAACGACGAACAAAAAGCAATGGCAAGTTTAATGATACATGTTTGCGAGTACGACGCATACCTTGCCTCATTGGTGGGAAAAGAGTATGACGAAACAAAAAGATATATACCCGGAATATCGCTAAAAAAATTCTATTCCGATTATAAGGAGACCAATGTATTCAAAACATTTAGTTGTCCCTTGCTTGAAGATTTTATTGCACGTAAATAATACAATTTAACAATTACTTTATCATCAAAATCTTTTGTGTTAAACTGTATTTATCAAAATTCAACACACAAAAAAACGAGGTATTGTAAAAATATTCTAATTTTAACTCCAATGTATAGGTACCTGATTGTTGTTTTCCATTTACCAAAGTTTTAATAAATCGGCCTCCGCTATCGTAGATTCTCAAATTTACATTTCCGCTGTAAGGAATTGTATATTGTAATTTTGTTATATCAGAAAATGGATTTGGGATACATTCTGAAAATGCAAATCCTTCCGGTACAACTTCTTCCGATATTGGAGATATATTATCAGGAGAATATTTATAGATTCTTTTACCGGATGCATAAGCTAAAGTATCATTTACTTTTCTAAATCTATTAAGCGAATTAAAAGTTATAAAGTTTGACCAGGTTGCGCCTCCATCCATTGTTTCTCCATTGTCGAATCCGGCACCACCGGCCCAGCCAATGGTATCATTAAAAAATCCTATTCCTTCCAGATACACATCTGCATCATCAAACAAAACTTCATTCCACGTTAAACCACCATCAATAGTTTTTAAAACAAAAGTAGAATCCTGCACACTTTCATTCACTACGGTAACGTATCCAATATCATGTGAAGGAAATGTGATCTTCCAACACAATTGCCAATCGCGATTTCCTCTCACTACTCGTGTCCAGTCAGCACCGCCATTTGTAGTTCTCAGTATCTGATAATTATAATGTTCTCCATCTTCATTCAACATTGCGCCTACAATAATGCCGGTATCGGGAGAAACGAAATAGGCATCAATTAAACTTTCCGCAATTAATGACATGTCTGTGGAGGTCCAAGTTGCACCACCGTCTGTTGTTTTTAAAAAACAAGTTGTAGGTCCGTGATATCTTCCCAGCGCAAAAATTATTTCTTCACTAAAAACATAAATGCCGCAAATTCCCGGAGGAAGGGGACCACTAATTGTTTCAACTCTGTTCCAGTTAATTCCGCCATTGTTAGTTTCATATAAAGGATACGCATCAAGGGTAGGCGACCAGTTTCCGGTACCCAGATTTCCGGCCCAACCTTTTGAACCATTTGCAAATCCAATACATCTCCACGACATGGAATCATTGTCCACCATAGTATTCCAGCTTTCGCCTCCATCGTTGGTTTTATAAATAAACCCATCAACATTACACACCCAACCGGTATCGGGATTTATAAAAAAAAGGTCATCATGTCGGAACGATAAAGATGTTGGAGAGTTGGTCAATACCTGCCAGGTTTGCGCTTTTAAACCGAAAGTAATTAGGAATAAAATGTAGCACAATATGAATTTAACGCCCGAAATTTTTTGCATAAATTTAATTTTACCAATTAATTGCGATTAGTAAAAATACCAATTAAATTGAAAAGTAATACCTGTAAGCAAAAAAAGCCTCGCAAAATGCAAGGCTTTTCAAAAATAATCTTGTTTATTTATTTATCACCAATTGTTTTACCATTTGAATTTCTTCTGTAGCAATTCGTATCATGTAAACACCGGATGCAAAATTTACTGTTGAAATAATATCCGAATAATTATTATTTACAAGGTCTACATTTTTTGTAATAAGGATATTCCCCAATAAATCTGTTACTGTGAGTTCTGCGGTATATTGACCTATATTTTCAGTAGTAAATACAATATTGAACTGGTCTTTTGCAGGGTTTGGATACACTTCCAATTGCGAATCGGAAATCAAATTTCCTTCTTTGCAACTTGCTATTATGGTTTTAATTGCAGATGTTTTAGAACAACCTGCTGCATTAAATACTTTTACGCGATAAGCACCCGGTGCAGTAGCAATTAAAGTCTGACTAATTTCCCCCGGAATTGTAATCCCGTCTTTTATCCATAAATAAGTAAATCCTACTCCAGCATTTGCAACAAGATCAACATTTGGAAGTCCGCAAAGATCGGTACCGTCAGGAGTTGAAATAGTAGCGCCCGGGTTTGAATTTACAGTACAAGAAGTGATTGCTGATGTAGCAAAACATCCACCCGGAACGGTAACTTTTAAAGTATAATTACCTGACTTTGTAACATTATAAGTTGCACCTGTTCCACCTGCCAAATTTGCTCCATTTCTCATCCATTGATAGGTAAATCCAACTCCGGTATTTGCATTTAAAATCAGGTTTGTTCCTTTACAAACAGTAGTTGCCCCTGATGGCGTAATAGTGGCAGTTGCTGCGTTTTCATCAATAGTTACATTACAATTATCATCAATTCCATTGCATAATTCAACTGCACCGGGATTAATAGATGCCAGTAGATCGTTACAATCGGTGCTGTTTGCCGAATAACCCGGAGGCACACCTATACAACTTGTGGTAGTAACAGCAATATTTCCATATCCATCACCATCTGCATCCTGATAATAAGTAACCAGAGTGCAAGTGGAAACAGTCAGATTATAATCCTCCGTTTCCCCTTCATTATATAAGGTTGCTGATTCACCGGAAAGTGGAATTGCGTTATATAAACTTCTTACACGCATTCTTGTAGTTCCCAAAGTTGCTGTTCCCGGAACAGTGATGGTTCCGTTTACAATAGCTGTAGTTGGTGTTGTTGATTGAAAAGCAAATTCACTTGCATCATTAAAATCACCGTCAATATTCCAATCTACCCAAATGCCATAACCTTGTCCATAATCCACACCTGATTGCAAACTGATATTAAAAGTAGAGCTAACATTTGCAACAGCGGTTATGCCGGAGAAATAGGTATAATTTCCCGGATTTACCGAACAACTTGTATTCAAATTTGTGATATTAGTAACTGCACCTATTGTTGAAAAATCATCAATAAAATCCAATGTTTCACAACTAGGTTCAATATATAATGCTTCCGTATAACACACATCGGCGCCGGTTGTAAAAGAATTATTGATACAGGCAGTTACACCGGTTACATTATATGGGCGTATCTTCCACTTATACAAAGTATTAGCACTTAACAAGGCTGCATAAGAAAGTGCTGCTCCAAGATCAACATTATTGGCAACATTATTATAATTAGGTGCATTTGAACCCATTGTTAGTTTATATCCTGTTGCAAAAGGAACAATATCCCAGGTAACTTCCATATTTCTGCAAATACCAACTGCTGCTTCGACAGGAGAAAAAGAGGTTAAACAACCCGGACTCGTAACTACATTTCGTTGAACAGAAATGTCATCCATAAAAATATTGAATCCGAAACCTGAAATGGCCTTAAAAATGATATAGTTAGTTGCTGTATTGTAAGTTGACGGCACTGTAAAAGTATAATTATACCAACCTTCTGCAGTTTCTGAAGGAGTAGCGGTCATTTTTCTGTTAATGGTTCCCATTAAAGTTCCACCGGCGGAAGCATTGGTAGTATTTACATAAACCTCCATTTTATCGGATCCAAAACCCGGGTCACGGTACATCCAAAAACTTACAGTATAGGAACCGGAAATTGTGAAATTCAAAACAGAGGTGCTTAGATCGCAGGCTGTTCCTGATGCAAAATAAAAGGAATTGAATTTTGCCTGGGCAGGGTCTGTATGTGGCTCCTGAATTGGAGATCCGCCTGTGGTAACTCTGGTAAATAAACCCGGTAAACCTGTTCCGGCAACCTTAATGTTTGTCCAACCTACAGGAGGCATAATCGCAAAATCGTCAAAACCCTCTGCTAATAAGGTGTCTTGAGCTTTAACAGTATTTGTTGGGATAAAAAATGCCAAACATAATAAGATGCTTAACATTTGCATTGGGGAGGATAAAAATTTCATGTTTTAGTGTTTATTAGGTCACAAAGGTAGGGTATTCCAGTCATTTTTACGAACTTAAGGTTTCAAATTATTGACGAATACGATAACGCATTAGTTGCTTCAATACGATTTACCCGGAACTATCTCGAAATTATTTTATATGGGTAGAAATTTTTTTCATATTATTTGTTTTATCAAATAAAAAAAGTCCCGCCTTAAATTAGGTGGGACTTTATAAAATCAAATTAATTTCAATTTAATACTGTATCACTAATTGTTTTGTGTATTCCTGAGTGCCTATCAACACCTTAACAATATACAATCCTGAAGGAATATTATTTTGAAGCGCTATAATTTCTGATAGCATTCCATTGATAACGGATGCATTTTGCATATAGATTTCCTCTCCTATCAGACTAAATATTTGAATTGTTGCTGTCAATTCCGTTGTATTTGTATTTACTGTAATTGTAAATTTATTTGCAGATGGATTGGGATAAATAGTAAAACCATCATTATTATTCACAGCCTCTTCTCTGCAAGTTTTCACAATTGTGGTTGAAGCGGAAGTTTTAGCACAACCTAAGGCACTGGTAACTTTTACCTTATAATTTCCGGTGGTAGTAGCAAAATAAGTTATGGCCGTTGCACCTGTAATTGCTGCGGCCCCTTTATACCATTGATAGGTAAATCCTGTTCCATTATTTGCTTTTAAACGCACATTCACACGGCCGCAAAGATCGGTTCCGTCAGGAGTAGTTACGGTTGCTGTTGGGGTAGAATTAACGGTAACAACCGTTGTTGTGGATGTTGCTAAACAACCGCCAGTAACGGTAACCTTAACAGCATAATTCCCGGTCATTGTTGCAGTATAATTAATTGTGGTAGCACCACTAATATTATTGCCGTTTTTTGTCCATTGATAGGTATATCCAACACCCGTGTTTGCTGATAACACAACATTGAATCCTTTACAAAATGAAGTTGGCCCACCCGGAGTAATTGTTGCTGAAACAACTCCTTCATCAATTGTTACATTACAATTATCATCTATGGAATTACATATTTCAATTGCACCCGGTTTAATTGCTGCATTGCCGTCGTTACAATCGGTATTATTGGTAACCGAACCTATAACAACTACACAACTATTAACCGGTGATGCAAGTGCACTTCCAAATCCATCGGCATCGGAATCGGTATAATAATTTGTAAAAATTAATCCATCATCAATTCCACCAACACAATTATCATCAATACCATTACATATTTCTGTTGCACCCGGTTTAATTGCTGCATTGCCGTCGTTACAATCGGTATTATTTGTAACCGAACCAA
>CAZXBG010000084.1:15467-18609 GCA_964638865.1 uncultured Chitinophagales bacterium
TTCTGTTGCGCTTGGTTTAATAGCTGCATTGCCGTCGTTACAATCGGTATTATTTGTAACCGAACCAATAACAGCTGCACAACTATTAACCGGTGATGCAACTGTACTTCCAAATCCATCGACATCGGAATCGATATAATAATTTGTAAAAGTTAATCCATCATCAATTCCCCCAACACAATTATCATCAATACCATTGCATATTTCTGTTGCACCCGGTTTAATTGCTGCATTGCCGTCGTTACAATCGGTATTATTTGTAACCGAACCAACAACAGCTGCACAACTATTAACCGGTGATGCAACTGCACTTCCAAATCCATCAGCATCAGAATCGGTATAATAATTTGTAAAAATTAATCCATCATCAATTCCACCTGCACAATTATCATCAATACCATTGCATATTTCTGTTGCGCTTGGTTTAATAGCTGCATTGCCGTCGTTACAATCGGTATTATTTAAAACATATCCAACAGGAGCAGGAGCACCTGTGCATTGCGTAAGTGTTACTAAAACATTTCCAAAAGTGTCGCCATCGGCATCGGCATAATAAATTACTGTTGTGGCGCACGCATTTATTTGAATATTATAATCTTCTGTTTCTCCTTCATTAAATGTAGTGCATGCATTTCCCGCAACTGGAACATAATTATATGCGCAGCGAACGCGCATTCTTGTTATTCCCGGAGTTGCCGAATAAGGAACAGCAATAATTCCATTTACAATTGCAGTTGTTGCAACACCCGAATTAAAAGCATATTCTCCTGCGTCATCAAAATCACCATCAATATTCCAGTCGATCCATATTGCATATCCCTCCGCAAAATCGGGACCCGATTGCATGCTTACATTAAAATTATTCCCTTGCACTGCAGTAACTGTTTTTGCAGAAAAATAAGTGTAATTATTCGGATTAGGGGAACAACCGGTATTCATATTTGTAATATTGGTTACTCCCGATGTAGTAGAAAAATCATCAATATAATCTTCCGTTCCGCAAGAGCCATCGAGATAAACAGGAATACAATAACAAGTGGAAGTACCTGTACTAAATGTGCGAAAAGCGCAACCTGTTGCTTCACCAAATCCATTATAAGGTGTTATTTTCCATCCGTAAGAAGTGGAAACATCTAGATCAGAAAAATAGGTTAATGCAACACCCAGATCAGCATTATTTAAAATATTATTATAATCAGGACTATTTGATCCTATGGTCATTTTGTATCCCGATGCAAGTGCAACAATATCCCAACTTAAAGTGGTATTGATACATAATCCGGAAGTTGCCTCGGCAGGTGAATAAGTTAATACGCAACCGGGCGTGGCAGGTTCTTGTCTGTCGACAGAAATATCATCTACATAAAGATCATTTCCAAAAGCAGAAGTTCCTTTAAAAATAATATAATTTACGGCGGTATTAAATGACGGAGGAATGGTGAAAGTATATTGATACCATCCATTAGTTAAAACTACCGGCGATTGACTTCTGTCGCGATTAATTGTACCAAGTAAGGTACCTCCCACAGAAGTTTGTGTGGTATTTACAAAAACTTCGAGTTTATCGTTAGCAACATATCCATCTCTGTATATCCAGAAACTAGCGGTATAAGAACCCGCAGTGGTAAAATTG
This sequence comes from uncultured Chitinophagales bacterium, assembly GCA_964638865.1. GTDB lineage: Bacteria > Bacteroidota > Bacteroidia > Chitinophagales > BACL12 > UBA7236. Next base: position 17,101 of record CAZXBG010000084.1, read on the forward strand.
AGTGATGCAGTGCGAAGGTCGCCGGAAGTGCCTGCACCGAAATTGTGCGAATTAAATCTAATCTGCCAACTTCCTGTATGCGGAGTTTGTGAAGGGTAAATCCCATTTCCGTAGCGCGCCCAGTTTCCCGGTAGTGATGGCCCTGTGATTCTTACATTTGACCAACCTGTTGGAGGAAAGGGCAGACTTTCAAACCCTTGGGTAAGCAAATTAGTTTGAGCCGATAAAATAATGGCCTGTAACAACAGTAGTGTGGAGAATACATATTTTTTCATAAACTGGCATTGATATTTATTGAATTAGGTAATCTTCTCAAAATTAGCAAATAAAAAAATCCTTCCCGCGATTGCAGGAAGGATTTTTTTGTCAATGATGTTTATTTCTGTATAACAAGTTGTTTTGTGTATTCTTTATTTCCTACCAAAACTTTTACAATATATAAACCACCCGGAACCATATTTTCCAAAGCGATATTTTCTGCAATAACGCCGTCTTTAACAGCGGCTTCTGCATTGTAAACTAATTCACCCATGATATTAAACAATTGAATGGTTGCCACAGATTCCAAAGAATTTGTTGTTAGTTCAATTGTAAATTCACGCATGGTAGGGTTAGGATATACTTCCATTTTTTCTGTTGCATTTTCAACAATTGCACCTTGCTTACAAGCTGTAACTGCCATTGTTGCAGAAGTTCGCGCACAACCATTTGCAGTATTGGTAACAATACAATAATAATTACCCGGTGTTGTTGCTACATATAAATAGCTGGTAGCACCCGATATCAATGCATCATTTTTATACCACTGATAAGAATTTGTTGCATTATAATTGAGTTTCAATTTAACAACAGCGCATAAACTTGTTCCATTTGGAGCAGAGATTGTAGCATTCGGTGCAGTTAAAATATTAACCGTTGTTGCTGCCGACAATGCAAAACATCCTTCCGGAATATTTACCTGAACCTGATAATAACCCGGTTTAGTTGCGCCATAACTGATACCTGTTGCTCCAATAATGGTATTTCCATTTTTGAACCACTGATAAGTATAACCAACTCCTGCATTCGCTGTTAATACAGCAGGATCTCCTTTACATGTTTGAACAACTCCGGATGGTGTCATTGTTGCGGTAACAGTTCCTTCATCAAAATCACCATCACAATCGTTATCCAAACCATCACAAATTTCGATTCCACCCGGATATACTGTGCTTTGTGTATCGTCACAATCTGTTGCATCAGTTACATAACCTGCCGGCATTCCATCACAAGTTGAAGTAGTATTAAATGCATCACCATAAGTATCTGCATCGGTATCGGCATAATAAGTGGTGAATACTAAACCATCATCAATACCGCCAACACAATCATCATCTATTCCGTTGCAGATTTCTGTTTCTCCCGGATTAATATTTATTTCTGTATCATCACAATCCGTATTATTTAATGAGAATCCAGCGCCCGGATCAGTACAATAATTTGAACCTGCACCTGCGCCATAACCATCGC
>CAZXBG010000085.1:0-18175 GCA_964638865.1 uncultured Chitinophagales bacterium
TGCCAAAACAACAACTCAACGAAATCAACGAAATCAACGAAATCAACGAAATCACCAAATCAACGAAATCACCAAATCAACGAAATCAACGAAATCACCAAATCATCAAATCAACGAAATCACCAAATCATCAAATCAACGAAATCAACGAAATCAAAATAATCAACGGTCCAGAAATTATGGGTAAAGTTGAAAGCCTTTAATGATTACCCCCCCCTCCCCTCTTCCCTTTTCGCGGAGTTGCGATTTAATGGTATGTTAAAAGGAGTTTCGGAAGCCCCCAATGTAAAAAATATAGATGTATGGGGATTGAATACTTTTAATTTCCAGCTTCATAAACGAAAACCAAATTGATGTCTGTCTAAATTTGCAATAAAATGCTTATCCGAAAAATGCTTTTTTTGCAAAATAAACAATTAAAGGATATTACTTACGAGATTCAACATACCATTATATTACATGTGCAATAGAGGAATGTCATGTATAGTTTTTAACTGCCATTTTAGTGCTATAAAGTGCAGCATCACAGTTTTGTTTATTAATTTTACCTTCAAATTTTAAAAAAGTTGAAAAATTTCATTCTATGTAAATTGAGTCACCGTAGTGTTATTATTTTTTTATTCATTCTAAATATCTCCTGTAATAAAGAAGATATTCAGAATAATAATATAATTAGTACTGATTCTGTATTTGGTTCCAATAATTATATTGAATATCAAATTGGCTCTTTACCAATTGTTATCTCTGTATCGCATGGAGGTGATTTAGAACCGGAAACTATACCTGATAGAACCTGTAATAATCCCGTGTATGCCACTGATATTTTTACCATTGAAACAGCTTTGGAAATTAAAAATGCATTATATGCCCTGACGGGTGCCTATCCACACTTAATTATTTGCCATTTAAAGCGAAACAAACTTGACTGTAACAGAGATATAACTGATGCTGCTTGTGGAAACCCTGCAGCAGAAACAGCATGGAACGAATTTCATGATTTCATTAATATTGCGCGTATTTCTGCAAATCAACAATATAACAACAACACATTTTTTGTTGATTTACATGGTCATGGCAACCCTATTGAAAGAATTGAATTGGGATATTTGCTTTATGATGATGAATTAGAACTGCCGGATAGTATTTTGAACACAACTGAATATATTAATTATAGCTCTATAAAAAACCTGGCGCTTAGTAATCTAAATAATTATACTCATGCACAACTTTTAAGAGGCCCTGCATCGTTTGGAACACTAATATCAAACCAGGGTTATCCAACTGTTCCAAGCGAGACAATCCCTTATCCTGGTACAAGTAACAATTATTTCAGCGGGGGCTATATAACCGCAAACCATACATGTTACGCATCCGGAATCAATATTAATGGATTACAAATGGAATTAAATTACACCGGTATCAGAAACAATCAGGAAAACAGAACACAATTTGCAAATGCATTTGCACTAGCCCTAATGGAATATTTAAATACACATTTCAACATCTATTGGTAATCTGCTAATCCACTTTCTGTAACGGAAGCAGAAGATATAGAATAAATGCAAAACTATAAAGTAATGAATAAAGGATATTCAAACAGAATTGGTCAGATAGGAATGAGCAAAAAAAAGGAAATATTCACAATGATTTCAATTCTTGTTTTGGGAACAACATTTATCAATAATCAAAAATGAAATTATTAATTACAGGAGCAACCGGAAATGTTGGATTATCGGTGATAAAACATATTTCATCCGAAGGTAATACCTTGCAAGTGTTTGCGGGAGTCAGAAATATTAAAACGGATACAAAAAAATTAAAGGATTTTAATGTTTCTGTTATTTCCTTTGACTTTGAAAATATACAAACGTTCAAACCTGCACTTAAAGAAATGGATGTCCTGTTTTTACTTCGACCACCTCAATTGGCAGACGTTTCAAAGTTTTTTGAACCATTAATAGCCGAAGCCATTAAGGCGAAAATAAAACAAATTATTTTTTTGTCGGTTCAAGGTGTAGAAAACAGCAAGATTATTCCCCATCATAAAATTGAAAAACTAATTGTAAGCAGTAAAATTCCGTTTACCTTCTTACGGCCAGCCTATTTTATGCAAAATTTTACCACAACATTGCATTTAGACCTGGTGAATAAACAAAGAATTTATTTACCTGCCGGACAAACAAAGTTTACATTAATTGATGTTGATGACATTGGTGCTGTAACGGCAAAAATTTTATCTGAACCACAAAACCATATCAATAAAAGTTATGAATTAACCAATAATGAAACTCTGACATTTACTGAAATGGCGGAAAAAATAAGTAATGGAACAGGAATGACGATAAAATTTATTTCGCCCAATTTGTTGCAATTTTACCTGTCTAAACGAAAAGAAAATGTATCTCCAACGCTTATTATTGTAATGATAATGTTGCATTACCTTCCACGATTTCAAAAGACTCCAAAAACAACGCACTGGGTAAAAATGATTACGGGACAATATCCAAAATCATTTGACAACTTTGTTCTATCCAATAAAAAACAACTACAATGACAAAAAGTATTTGCTATAATTCAGATTCACTTTGCTGTTAATAATTAATTTGTTAATTTTATACGCTGGTTAACATTTGAAAATTGCATACTGGTGATGATAAACGATAAATATAAATATTCAGAATTATCAGGGAGAATAATAGGTTGTGCTATAAAAGTACATTCTACTTTGGGTAATGGTTTTCAGGAGGTTATCTATCAGCGATGTTTGGCTATTGAAATGAACAAACAAGATTTAGGGTTTGCCAGAGAACTCGAAATGACTATTGAATATGAAGGAATAAATGTGGGAACAAGAAGAGTTGATTTTTTGGTTGAGCGTAAAATAATGGTAGAACTAAAAGCATTAACAAAACTCGAAGATGTTCACCTGGCTCAAACATTAAACTACCTGGAAGTATATAAATTAGAAACAGGTTTACTTATTAACTTTGGAGCGAAAAGTTTAGAGTTTAAACGAGTTACAAATGAACATAAACTGGCTAAACAGCAACTCAACGAACACAAAAAATCAAAATAATCACAAAATCAACGAAATCAAAATAATCAACGGTTCAGACGTTATAGGTAAAGTAGATACCACAAACAGCATTAAACGCCCCTCCGCAATTTTTTTATGATTGAATGATGCCTATAATGATAAATGATACGATTATGATAAACGATAAATATAAGTATTCAGAATTAACAGGGAGAATAATAGGTTGTGCTATAAAAGTACATTCTACTTTGGGTAATGGTTTTCAGGAGGTTATCTATCAGCGATGTTTGGCTATTGAAATGAACAAACAAGATTTAGGGTTTGCCAGAGAACTCGAAATGACTATTGAATATGAAGGAATAAATGTGGGAACAAGAAGAGTTGATTTTTTGGTTGAGCGTAAAATAATGGTAGAACTAAAAGCATTAACAAAACTCGAAGATGTTCACCTGGCTCAAACATTAAACTACCTGGAAGTATATAAATTAGAAACAGGTTTACTTATTAACTTTGGAGCGAAAAGTTTAGAGTTTAAACGAGTTACAAATGAACATAAACTGGCTAAACAGCAACTCAACGAACACAAAAAATCAAAATAATCACAAAATCAACGAAATCAACGAAATCACAAAATCAACGAAATCAACGAAATCACAAAATCAACCAAATCACCAAATCAACTAAATCAACCATATCACAAAATCAACCAAATCAACTAAATCAACCAAATCATAAAATCAACGAAATCACAAAATCAACCAAATCACCAAATCAACTAAATCAACTAAATCAACCATATCACAAAATCAACGAAATCAACGAAATCAAAATAATCAACGGTCCACACGTTATGGGTAAAGCAGATAACATAAAAAGGGCTAAAAGGCTTAAAGAAGCGAAACGCAAAAGAGAGCAAGACGCATTAATAGCATCAGGCTTAGGCCCTGCAGGCAAAACATTGCAAGAAAGGAGTACTAAAAACGGTTATGTAACACAATTAAACAATGGCAAGGTAAAATATTCTGAACTATTGAAGGAATTTGTTCATCCCATTGTAAATGATCAAGATGATATTTCAAGTTTAAGAACAAAATATACTATTGGTGCACACGCTTGGAACGCAGCAACCCTGAAAGAAAAAAGGGAAGAAGTGTATCAGTTGGCAAAAAAAGACTTCATCAAGATTATGTCCGATGTTCCGGAAATAGAGGAATTGTTTAATGAAATGGTGAAACGCAAACAGGAGGAATTCGCGGAATTTAAAAATATAATTGTGGATTTTGAAATCAAAAAACATCGCGGGGTCGACTACGAATTAACCGTTGCAACAACTCCTCAAAAAGATTTATGATAGAAGCAAGTTTCAGTCTGATAAATTCAAATATTTTTTAACCCAATCAACACTATGGAAGATGTAAATGGATCAATATTATTTATAGGACTATTGATAAAAATTGTCGGCGCTGTGATCTGCACGTGTTACCACAATACTTTCAATCTAATACCCTAACGAAACATTTTTGACTATAAATCAAATACAATTTTTATCAGAAATTTGAATACTAAAAACTTTTTACTATTACAAAAAATAAATAACCATAGTGCAATGTAATCCGATTTCCCTATTATTCCATTACTTCCCACATTAACATCATTTAACCCCACCTTAACCATAAAAAATAATTCATTAACGCATTTAAACAATTGAATAGGTTTCCTTTGTAGCACAAACTGCAAATACCAATGCGCTACTCCAATTCACATTTCGTTTTTTTGTTTAGTTTTTTATTGTCGGCCGACACACTATTCGGGCAGGATACTATACAGCGACCAAATTTACAATCTACTAAAGTGACCGAACCACCAAAAATTGACGGAAAACTGGATGATGCTGCCTGGCAAAATTTACCGGTAGCATCCTTAGAAATTACCTGGTTACCTGAATATGGTAAAACACCAACACACAAAACAGAGGTAAAGGTAGTTTACGACAACAATGCCATTTATATAGGCGCAATGTTATATGACTCCCTTCCTGCAAATATCAATAAACAACTAAGCGAACGCGACGGTTATTCAAATGCCGATAATTTTACTGTTGGATTAGACACCTACGATGATGATTTAAACGGATATCGTTTTATAGTTTCTGCCGCAGGCGTACAGAGTGATCAGCGCATCTCTCTTAACAGCAATAACGACAATAGCTGGGATGCAGTTTGGGAAAGCGAAGTATTGATTACAGCAGAAGGATGGATATGTGAAATAAAAATTCCTTATTCTGCTATTCGTTTTCCTACAACAGAAATACAGAATTGGGGTTTACAATTTAATCGCAGCGTAAATAAAACCGGCGAATATATTTTATGGAGCCCTGTGGATCCCAAAATATTCGGCATAATTAATCAGTGGGGAAGTTATCTTGCACTGGAAAATATCACTCCTCCCCTGCGTTTGTCTTTTTCACCGTATATTAATGCAGGAAATCAATGGACTCCTATCAGTTATGAACCAGTAAAATATGAAAGCAATAAAATATTGAATGGTGGTTTGGACGTAAAATATGGCATCAACGAAAGTTTTACGTTAGATGCAACACTGATCCCGAATTTTGGCGAAGTGCAAAGCGATAATGTTATATTAAACCTCTCCCCTTTTGAACAACAATTTGATGAACGCCGTCCATTTTTTACCGAAGGAACAGAAATATTTAATCAGACCTTTAGCTTTTTGGGTGACAAATTATTTTATTCCCGTCGCATAGGGGGAACTCCACAATTTTATTATGATGTTCCTTATTTATTGAATGAGAATGAAGAAGTAATATCCAACCCTTATGAAACAAGTTTATATAATGCAACAAAATTTTCAGGCCGCACAGATAAAAATCTGGGAATTGGAATTTTTAATGCAATAGCAGCGCCGGAAGTTGCTGTTATTAAAGATACTATAAGCGGCGAAGAAAGAGAAATACTTACCGGTCCACTCACCAATTACAACATGGTGGTGTTTGAACAATCGCTTAAAAATAATTCGAAAGTAAGTTTCACTAATACAAATACCATGCGCGACGGATTGTATCGCGATGCAAATGTTACCCAATTTCTATACGACATAACCAATGAAAAACACAATTGGAATGCATGGGGATTTGGAAATTTTAGTCAGGTATTTACACCCGTTACAAATGCAACCGGTGAAGTGGAAAATGAAAACACAAATGGATATAATTATATTTTTGGAGTTTCGCAATTTACCGGGAAATGGAATTTTAATGCAAGTCATTCCTTGGTAAGTAAAAACTACGATCATACTGATATGGGAATTCAATATGGCAATAATATCATCAATAACTTTTTTGGATTTAATTACAATAATCAGGAACCAGAAAAAGGAATATTTTTTAATTACAATTCCTGGGGTGGATTTGGTTTTAATCTTCAGGCAGAACCACTGGCATATCAGGAAATAAATTTCAATCTGGGTTTTAGCGGACAATTTAAAAATTTCTGGAATGCCGGATTTAATGTCTATTCAAAACCATTGTGGTGGTACGATTTTTATGAACCGAGAGTAGAAGGAGAAAAATATTACCATGCTCCTTTTGCATTTATCAGCATGTGGGGTGGATCAGATTACAGAAAAGATTTTTCTATGAGTTGGGAAATTAGTGTAGGGGAATCACCAGTTGCTAATGATCCATATATAGGTGGCGGACAAAATATTTCCTGGAATCTCAGCGATAAATTCTCACTTAATCACTCCATTAGTTTAAGCAAAGATCACAACAATTTTGGTTTTGTGAATTTTTATGGAGACGATATTATTTTCGGCAGAAGGAATGTGACAACAGTTGATCATCAATTATCTTTTAAATATATATTCGGGCCAAAAATGAATATTATTGCCAGAGCCCGGGATTATTGGGGCAAGGTAGTATATCTTGAGTATTATACTTTGTTGGATGATGGCAATTTAGGACCAACAGAATTTGAAGAGAACAGCGATATTAATTTCAATATATTTAATGTTGACTTTGTTTACGCATGGGAATTCGCACCTGGAAGTTTTTTAAATGTAATCTGGAAAAACAATATTTTTCAAACTGATGGAATTAGTGAGGATGACTACTTTGCAAATTGTAAAAAAACTTTTGAAACTCCACAATCCAATGGAATATCACTAAAATTAGTGTATTATTTAGATTATCTTTCCTTAAAGAAAACGACGAGATGATCGCTACTCCAATACATGATTCAAGTTCCGATGCAATCTCCGGAATTGAATTTTATTTTTGATTTTCAAATAAAAATATTATTTTAGTATCCTAAAAATTTTTTTTATGCAAAATTTTGACTGGACAAGATTTACGCAAAAGATCGCTGTTAAATGTGATTTGTCTGCCATTTATGCAGCCTGGACCAAATCGGCTGAACTGGAAAAATGGTTTCTCTCCAATGCTGGTTATTTTGATGCATATCAAAATATAATTGATCCGGAAGCCCAAACTCAAACGGGATATACTTATGCCTAGGATTGGTATTTAAATCCGATAACAGAACACGGAAAGATAATAGAGGCGAATAATTTGGACCTGCTGCGGTTTTCTTTTGCCGAAGATTGTGAAGTGGAGATCAAACTGACAAACTCCGATGAGCATACTATTGTTGAGTTAACGCAAAAAAATATACCTACTGATGACAAGTCGAAGGTGAATATTCGGTTGGGATGTGCATCAGGATGGGCTTTTTATCTTGTGAATTTAAAATCCATTTATGAAGGAGGTTTGGACCTTCGCAATAAAACACCTGCATTAAAACATATGCTGAATATGTGATTTGATTGTATTTTAAAAACAATTAAAATGCGAAAATATAAAAAATTATGGCTAAGTACGAATTAAAACAAAAATCAACGATGCCAGTGTTTCTAAATTTATCGCATCCATTGAAAAGGATACACAAAAAAAAAGATTGTAAAATAATTCTCGAAATGATGAAGGATATCACGAAAATGGAACCGAAAATGCATGGAAGCAGTATTGTTGGTTTTGGGAGTTATCGCTACAAATATAATAGCGGGCACGAAGGAGAAGCATGTCTTATGGGGTTTTCTCCCAGAAAACAAAATACAACTTTGTATTTAGCACTTAAATTTTCGGGTTCAGAGGATATCTTCAAAGCACTGGGTAAACACAAAGTTAGTAAGGTATGTTTGTACATTAAAAAATTGGAGGATATTGATTCTGCAATACTAAAAAAATTAGTAGCTGAATCATTTAAATATATCAAAAAAAAGTATGTTGATCCTAAATGAGCCTTAACACTTATTATCTCTTGACAAAGGATTCATAAATTTCATTAAAACCTGACCTTACGCATAACTGATAATAACCTGCAGCAAATTTTTCACCATCTATTATGTTATTTCCATTTGAAGCGGAAGAGGAATATATAATCTGTCCGTAAATATTTCTTATGCTTATAACACAATCAGCATTCAAATTGTTGATCGTCACATTTAAATTAGCTGCAACAGGGTTTGGAAAAATATCAATGGTTATATCGGTTATAATATCATCAACTGGAGAAATTACACCATTATATTTTAATAAATGGTTATCACCGTTCACATCGTACGAAGTAGCATACAAACTTCCCTGATAATATTCGAGATCAGAAACAAAATTTCCAAAGGTTCCATCACCAACTGCACTCCAATTTTCTCCATCCCAACGTGCAACATTTTTACAGGTAACACCACCTGCACCGGTAAAATCTCCGCCTACATATAAATATTCTCCAACAACCAACATTGCGCGTGCACCATTGCCGCCTCCGGTAAGGCTTCCACCTACATCTACCCATTCAGTACCATTCCATTTGGTAATATACCTTGCGGGTTCTGTAAGCCCATTTATAGCATATAATTCATCTTTATAAATTGCAAGTTGTCCCCCTGCAGGAGCATTATCTCCTAATTGGGACCAATATAAACCGTCAAATTTAGAAATTCCGAAATCATCCGGGCCACCACCAACAACCAGATCATCATTAAAAATAATAAATCCTCCCGGGCCATAATCAAATCCTTCGCTTATTGCTTCATAAGCGCTTCCATTCCAAAAGGCAACGTGATTGAATGTAGTACCTAAAAATTCTGTAAAATAACCGGAAATATAAAATGTAGATCCGTTTACATCTATATGATAAATATTTGAATTTATATAATATTCATCACCTTCAAATGTGCTTCCGGTCCATTCCATTACGAATCCGGGGCCATAAAAAGCATTTACATAAAAATTGCCTGCACAAAGAAGTTTTCCTTCATAAACAATCATATCCGAAATATCGGATCCGCCAATAAGAACAGTATTGTAATCAGAATAGGTGCTCCCATTCCATTCCGATAACAAATAACTGGTATTTCCACCAACAGAAGTATAACTGCCGCCTACCATAAGTTTGTCATCATAAATTTGAAGGGTTAATACGTCACCGTTAATAACGCCGCCAACCTGTTCCCAGGCTTGAGCGTTTACAGTAATAACAGCACTAAAAAACAGGATGGAATGGAGTAATTGTTTCATGGTATGTTTATTTAAGGTTCAAAAATAATAATAGTCTGGTATAATTAAAATATAGTGCTACCAAAATGCTAAGACGTTATAATTACTTATCCCTATTTTTACACCGTGGAGCAAATTACGAAACCAACCTACCGCGAAGCGTTTCAATTTTGGCTAAAATTAGGATGGATCAGTTTTGGCGGTCCTGCCGGGCAGATTGCCATCATGCACGAGTATCTGGTAGAAAAGAAAAAATGGATCAGTGAGAAAAAATTTTTACATGCATTAAATTATTGTATGCTGTTGCCCGGACCAGAAGCGCAGCAGCTTGCAACCTATACCGGATGGTTATTACACGGCACCAAAGGAGGTTTAACCGCAGGTCTTCTATTTATTTTACCCTCCATATTTATTTTACTTGGTTTAAGTATCGTGTATGTTCAATTTGGAAATATTCCCTGGGTTTATGCATTGTTTGAGGGACTAAAACCTGCTGTTGTTGCCATAGTTCTAGTTGCAATGCTTAAAATTGCGAAACGATCTCTGAAAACAACTATTCATTATGCAGTTGCCTTAATGAGTTTTATAGCTATCTTTTTTCTAAATATTCCTTTTCCCTTAATTATTTTAGGATCTATTATTCTCGCTTTTGTAATTAAATGGTTAAATCCAAAATTATTTGAACAAAAAAATAGCAAGGAGGAAAATGGAGATGATGAAAAGGGATTTTATCTAACTACAACTTCTATAATTCCGGGCACTGATTTTCATATTTTAAAGATGATCCGCCAAGTTGGAATTTTCCTTTTGTTTTGGTGTATTCCTATGTTACTTTTTTATGTTGGTTCTATTGATTTCCCATTCTGGAAAGACCTAAGTTTATTTTTTACACAAGCAGCATTTGTAACTTTTGGCGGTGCTTATGCAGTATTACCTTATGTTGCACAGCAGGCAGTGGAAAACTTTCATTGGTTAAACAGTCTCCAAATGATAGATGGGCTTGCTTTGGGCGAAACTACTCCCGGTCCCCTGATCATGGTGCTCTCCTTTGTGGGATTTATGGGTGCTTATGGGCAATTTGGCAATTCCATTTTAGCAGGAACTATCGGGTTATTTACGACCACTTATTACACTTTTCTTCCCTGTTTTTTATTCATTTTTGCCGGGGCACCGCTTATTGAAAAAACCCAGCAGAATAATAGTGTGAAGGTTATTCTCAGTTTTGTTACCGCCGCTGTTACAGGAGTAGTATTAAATCTTACGATCTATTTTGCAGAGGTAGTATTATTTAACAAAAATCATTCTTCATTCAGTGATATCAATTTCAGCGAATTGAACCTTATTAACCTGTTATGGATAGCTATTTCATTTATGGCACTTTATCGCTTTAAGGTTGATATGATGTTGTGGATAGGGATAAGTGCAGTTTTCGGGTTGATAAAATATTTCGTTTTGTAATATCGAAATTCCTAATTTTATTCCCAATTACCTTTTATGCGATATTTAAAAAGTTTTATAGCCCTCATCATTCCCATTGTGCTCATTTATTACCTGAACAATGGATTTGGTTCATTTCCTTCCTTGGGTAGAATTATGGATCCGGTACACGGGTATATGGCAAATGCAGAAACAAAAAATGATCTTGGTTCAAAAGATATTAAAATTAATAACAGGGAGATTAAGGGGAATGTGTATTTCGACGACAGACTTGTTCCGCATATTTATGCTGAAAATGATCAGTCTTTATATTTTTTACAGGGATATGTAACGGCTCAATATCGGTTATGGCAAATGGATATTCAGACCCGTGCTGCTAGTGGAAGGTTAAGTGAAATATTTGGGGAGAACTTTATTCCATATGATTTGGAACAACGCAGAAAAGGAATGGTATACGCTGCAGAGATTGCAGTGGAAGAGCTTAAAAAAGATCCAGTTATGCTTAGGTGTATTCAGGCATATACTGATGGAGTAAATGAATTTCTCGGTTATTCAGGAAAAGAAAATGAATTGGGAATAACCTACGCTGAATATCCAATTGAATTCAAATTAATAGATTACAAACCGGAACCCTGGACTTTACTAAAGACAGCGTTATTATTAAAATACATGGCAAATACTTTGACAGGTTTTGATGATGATATGGAAACCACAAATCTATTAAAATTGTTAGGAGAAGAGGATTTTAATTTATTATACCCCGACCGGCCTTCCGGTATTGACCCGATTATTCCTTCGGAGAAAAAATATGATTTTGAATATATACAAAGAGATACATCAAACATTATATATACTGACCATTATTACAAAAAGGTAATTGATATTTTTGAAACTCAACACGAAAAAAATCAGGTGGGGTCCAATAATTGGGTGGTAAATTCCACAAAAACAAAAAATGGTTATCCTATTTTATGTAATGATCCGCATTTACAATTAAATCTTCCCTCCCTTTGGTATGAGGTGCAATTTCATACACCGGAAGTAACCTGTTATGGTGTTTCTTTACCCGGTGCACCTGGTATTGTTATTGGATTTAACGATAGTATAGCATGGGGAGTTACCAATGCACAGGTAGATGTGCGCGATTGGTATACCATACAATTTAAAGATGAAAAAAGAGCAGAATATAAATACGGAGAGGAATGGAAAAAAACCAATAGCAGAATTGAAATTATAGCGGTAAAAAACAAAGAACCTATTTCAGATACAGTTATATATACACATTATGGTCCAATAGTTTACGAAGGAAATGAAAAATTTATGGATGATAAAAAACATCCTGAAATTTCACAAAGAGCTAATTTAGCAATGCGCTGGACAGCACATCTTCCGTCGGAAGAAGTGAAAACATTTTATTTATTAAATCGCGCAAAAAATTATGATGATTACCGAAAAGCGATCAGTTTTTTTGATTGTCCGGGACAAAATTTTATTTTCGGTGCACATAATGGAGATATTGCAATCACACAACAAGGAAAATTTCCAGTAAAATATCCGGAACAAGGTCGATTTATATTAAATGGAAGCGATCCAAATGATGATTATAAAGATTTTATTCCTAATGAACAAAATCCCAACATTAAAAACCCCGCAAGAGGTTTTTGTTCTTCGGCAAATCAACATCCAACCGATTCAACATATCCGTATTATTACACCAGTTATGATTTTGAATTTTACCGTAATCGGGTTATCAATAATGAGCTAACAGCAAAACAAAATATCACTATTGAAGATATGCAAAATTTGCAGCAGAATAATTTTAATATGCTGGCAAGTGAGGTTTTACCTAAATTAATAAGTCAGGTACTTGATCCTAAATTGATAAGTAAATCTGAAATAGAAACTTATGTTAGTGTATATAATACACTATCTAATTGGAATTATTACAACCACGCCGATTCCCTGGCTCCAACCTATTTTCAAATATGGTGGGATACCTTGTATGATATGCTGTGGGATGAAATGTATGATGATGAAATTGCTTTTGTTAAACCTAATTTCTATAACACAGCACAGGCTATAAATATGTTTCCTGATGATTATAAATATTTTGATCTGTTGAAAACACAAGATCAAAAAGAAACATTAAAGGGTATTGTAAGACTAAGTTTTGATAACTTAGTGGAAATTGTTGATTCCATAAATAAGAAAGATGCATCCCAACTGATCTGGTATTTGCACAAGGGAACCGACATTATGCATATCAGTCAGATTCCTGCATTTAGTAGAACGGATATTCATAACGGAGGTTACAAAAATATTGTAAATGCCACAAGTGAAACACATGGGCCGAGTTGGAGAATGATAGTAGAGCTTTCGGACCCGATTAATGCATATGGTATTTATCCGGGCGGGCAATCAGGTAATCCGGGGTCTATTTACTTTGATAATTTTGTAGATACCTGGGCGACAGGTAAATACAATTATTTGAATTTTTATAAAGAAGAATCAGAGGCCAGGAAAAACGCTAAATTCACTTTAACATTTAAGGGATGAAGAAATTTTTAATGAATGTTTTAATTGGAACTGCAATTTGTTTTCTTGCTCAAACCTATTTACAGCAATGGTGGATTTTTGCAGCTATTACTTTTATTATTTCTTTGTTGCTGCCATATAGTTCAGGTATACGCAGTTTTTTTGCCGGTTTATTCATTGTATTTATAAGCTGGATGTTTCTTTATATTTTTAGGGATATGGCGAATGATTCAGTAATGAGCGACAAAATAGCTAATTTGTTTTCTATGAAAAGTAATTATTTGTTATTCACAATAGTGGCTTTTGTTATGGGTTTAATAGGTGGTTTAACTTCATTATCCGCTTATTTTTTGCGCAAAAAATAATGTAACCTTATGAAAAAATACGATATCGTTTTACTTACGGAGGATAGATTTTTTGAGCCGGCTTTTGAAACAGATTACATTAAAAACATTCTGCTCGATGATTCCATTTTAACTGCAGCTTTAGAAAAACAAGGGTTACATGCAATAAGAAAAAGTTGGAGTGACAAAAATTTTGATTGGTCTACCACAAAGTATGCATTTTTCAGAACCACCTGGGACTATTTTGTAAGATTTGACGAATTCCAAAATTGGTTGAATATCACCTCCCAAAAAACAATATTTATTAATTCGCTTGAATTGATTAAATGGAATATGGATAAACATTATTTTATTGATTTAAATAAAAATGGAATAAACACAGTAGAAACGCATTTTATAGAAAAAGGAACCAATGTTTCGCTTTCTGAAATTTATCGATTATTAAAGATCGAAAATTGCATATTAAAACCTGCAGTTTCTGGTACTGCTAGACATACTTACAGATTAAACAAATTTAACATATCAGAACATGATTCTATTTTAAAACAATTGACAATCAATGAATCGATGTTAATGCAACCCTTTCAGAATGAAATTATAGAGAAGGGAGAAGTTGCGATGATGGTGATTGGCGGTAAATTTACGCACGCATTGCTAAAAAAAACAAAAGCCGGAGATTTTCGTGTGCAAGATGATTTTGGCGGCACCTTACATGAATATCTTCCATCAGAGGATGAAATAATATTTGCCGAAAAAGCAGTGCTCGCATGTTCTGAACTTCCTCTATACGCCAGAGTGGATATACTGCGCGACAATAACGGTAATCTCGCAATTATGGAATTGGAAATTATTGAACCGGAAATGTGGTTCAGAAGAAATCCGGTGGCTGCGGATATACTTGCAGAGGTAATTAAGCGGACACGATTTTGAAATTATAAAATGTTTTACGAATAAACACTTATTTTATGATAAGCAATATTCTATCTAACACAAAAAATTAATACCTTTGGTGTATGAAAAAAATTGCTACTCTCCTCCTTCTTTTCATTATTTCAAATATTTTAATTGCCCAAGTAGCTGCTGATTATGCAGTGAGAGTTTCTGCCACCTACACGGAATCCCCTGCGAGTATTACCCTCGCATGGCCATTAAAGCCCACCGCAATTGAATACCTGTTATATAAAAAATCGAAGGAAGAAAGTAATTGGGGAGCTGTAATAGCAACGTTAGATCCAACTGCAACCTTTTATATTGATACTGATGTTATTATTGATTCCATGTATGAATATAAAATTTATTGTTCCAATACCACAGGAGTAAATGCATTCGGATATATTTTGGCAGGTATTAAAGTACATGCAACGCACTATAGAGGTAATTGTTTATTGGTGGTTGACACTACAATTACTGCAACAATGGAGAATGAACTTTATCGTTTGATGCAGGATATTTCAGGTGATGGATGGGGAATAAAAAGAATTAATGTTGCTAGAGATCAAACACCAGATCATGTAAGAACTTTAATTACGGCAGAAGCAAATGCTGATCCGGAATTAAAGTGTGTATTTTTATTTGGTCGCATTCCGGTTTTATATTCCGGAAATTTTAATCCGGATGGTCATCCGGATCATCAGGGTGCATGGCCCGCAGATGCTATTTATGGTGATATTGATGCTGATTATACAGATGTAACCATTAATAATACGGTTGCCTCAAGACCGGAGAATTGGAATATTCCCGGTGATGGGAAATTAGACCAAACATCTTTAATTTCGAAAGTGAAACTACAAATTGCAAGAGTTGATCTTTCCAATTTGCCCTCATTTCCCTTAACAGAAGATGTTTTATTAAAAAATTACCTCAATAGCGATCATAATTTTAGAAATGGAAATATGGTTGTGCAGGAACGTGCATTAATTGATGATAATTTCGGCGCATTCGGCGGTGAAGCATTTGCAAGTTCAGGATGGAGAAATTTTGCTCCGATGTTTGGCGCAGATAATGAATTTGAACTGGATTATTTTACTACCATGTATTCTGAAAATTATTTATGGAGTTACGGTTGTGGCGGAGGTTGGTTTCAGGGGGCCAGTGGAGTTGGATCTACTTTCGATTTTACGGTAGATACTGTGAATACCATTTTCACAATGTTATTCGGTAGTTATTTTGGCGATTGGGATGCTACTGACGATTTTTTACGTGCGCCTCTTGCTTCCGGCATTACTTTAACTAATTGTTGGGCAGGAAGGCCGCATTGGCAATTTCACCACATGGTATTGGGAGAAAATATAGGATATAGCACGCGATTATCACAAAATAATACCAGTTTATATGTTGCAAATATTTTTCCGCATACCGTGCATATTGCCTTAATGGGAGATCCTACATTACGGATGCATACCGTTAAGCCGGTTGGGGCTGTAACTTGTTCCATTGCAACCGGAATTGATAATGCAATTGCAATTGATTATACAAATTCTACTGACCCAAATGTTTTGGGATATTATGTTTACAGAAGTGAAACAGAATTCGGAAAATATATTCGTATTTCCGAGGAAATGATAAATTATTCTCCTTATGAAGATGTAACGCCAATTAATGGATTAAATTATTATATGGTACGCGCTGTTACCTTAAAAGAAACACCGAGCGGTAGTTATTATAATTTAAGTACCGGTGTAACTGATTCCATTACCATTGAATTTACAGGTATAGAAAATTTTGAAAATACGAATTTTACTATCCATCCAAATCCCGCATCTGAATTTATAACCTTAACCTGTCCGGTTGAATTAATTGGAGAAAATATTATTATTAAGGATATAACAGGAAAAGTGGTTTTTCGCAGTATTTGTAACACAACAACAACAAGTATAAATTTAGCGGAATTTAGTCCCGGAATGTATTTGTTTTCCATTAATGACCGGAACAGAAAACTTATTTTACACTAACTCCGCTTAACCTATCCTTTTACACATTGGAATTTGTTTCAAACTTACTTCATACAAATGCTCGCCGATAGAACCTGCAGGATGTTAGCAATCCCTATAACCGGATAGGTATTTTGTCTTAATTTTGCATTGATGCAAGCTATTGGATTCATTTTATTATTGCCTTTGATCTATTTAATCTCCATTTTACCCTCTTTTGTGTTGAGGGGTATAAGCAGTTTTGCATGTTTTTTTGTGTTTAGAGTATGGCGTTATAGAAGAAAGGTTGTCAGTCAAAATTTACATAATGCTTTTCCAGAAAAAACGGAGGAGGAAATTTGGCAGATCACCAAAAAATTTTATATGATACTTACGGATACTCTTTTTGAATCCATTAAAGCCCTGACACTTTCGCATGAAAACCTCAAAAAAAAGTGTTCCATTAAAAATTATGATCTGGTGCACGAATCCATTGTAAAAGGAAGAAATATAATGTTAGTCCCGGGGCATTATGGTAACTGGGAATGGGCAGGTGGTTCTATGGCAGTACATGCAGAAATGCCAATGAAAGCAGCCTTTAAACCCTTATCAAATAAATATTTTAATTGGCTTGCTGTTACATCAAGAACTCGTTTAAAAATTGTTCTTATTCCGAAACGACAACTTTTAAAACACCTAGCTGATCACGCAAGTGAACAAACCATGCTCGTATTAATTGCAGATCAATCACCAAATCCAAAAGAACATTATTGGGTAAAATTTTTACATCAGGATACAGCTGTTGTAACAGGCATGGAAAAAATTGCGCGACAATATAATTATGTTGTTTATTATGCAACTATTCACTGGTTAAAAAGAGGTCGATATAAGATCACCTATAAATTATTAACTGACGATCCAAATTCTCTTCCACCACAAAAACTAACTGCAATGTTTATGGATGAGTTGGAAAAAGATATTATTGCACATCCCGAACCCTATTTGTGGTCCCACAGAAGATGGAAATTAAAAAAACCGAATTGAAAACCGAAAGGTAGCTTCGAATAAAATTATTTTCATTTTTTCACCCCCCACCCAATACTTTTGGGTGTGCATTCGTGGCTTATTTTTTCATCCGTATATTGGGTTAAAAAGGGGGTGCCACGAATGCACGAATGAACAGCCAAAGAAAGGGGGTGTTTGTATTCCAAAATTTAGTTACGCATTTTTTATTCCTGTATTCTTGGCCTCTCTTTTTTTTACCCATTATCCATTACTCCTGGCTGTTCATTCGTGCATTCGTGGCTACTTTTTTTAACCCATTATCCTTTGCTTTCGACTT
>CAZXBG010000086.1:0-18019 GCA_964638865.1 uncultured Chitinophagales bacterium
TTAAGTATTATGCTTGTTTCCTCAATAATTTATTTAATCGTTAACAAACAACTGACGGAAAAGAGGATATCTGTATTTCTGATCACTTTAATTATTGGCGGCGTTGCATTTAATGCAATTAATTTTTATATGAACAGATATATGCTGTTTGTTTTGGTTCCATTTGTGATCCTTTCCTCAGCAATTATTATTCAATGTATTCAGAAAAATCGGCTTGTTGTATTAATATTACCCTTAATATTTGTTGCAGGCATATATTGTACAAATGGTAAGGAAATATTGCCTGTTGACTCAACATTAAATATATTGCAGAAATTTCAGTATGATGAGAATATGAGTTATGTTGAATATTTAAAAGAACAACAAAATGCAATGAATCTTGTTCTGGATAAGATAACACCATCTGATATAATATATGCAAATTTTCCGATAAGTGTTGCAATTCTAGATACAAGGTATGGGTTTACTGCACTTGTTCCAAATAAAGATTTTAAATTGTTAAATGCAGGAAATATTCAGGAGGGATTTCAATATGCCCTTATTTCTGATCCGGGTTCGTATGATTATAAATTACCGGATAGTGCAGCAATAGTTTTAACGCATCAAGTTGAAAATCAAACGATTAACATTAAAATTTACGAAAGGAAATAATTAAGAATTTGTGAACTAAAAGCGTAAAAAAATTGTTTCACTTAAAAATTTTGCAATGAAAAATACATTAATATTTACGGTTATATTATTGTTGACCGGTATTTCTTTTTACAGTTGTCAGCAATCTGCAAATGGAAGTAACGGGAAGGAAGATGCAGTTTCAGGTGACGTGCAATTATCAGCAACATATAAACCCGATGCGGCATGGAACAGTTACTGGTATCAGGGCAAGGCAGAACTAACCAGTTATAAACTGCTGCAAAATAGGTATGGGGAAATTCATGAAGGCACGGTTGTAAACATTTTTGTTACGGAAGATTTTTCAAAATCTAAACAGGTAAAAGTGGACGATGCATCTAAAGCAGGCGACGATAAATTACCAATATTGAAATTAAATCAGTCAATTAAATTTAATACCGGAATTTATCCCTATTCCATTATGATGAGTGCTTTTTCCCCAATAGATATTAGCAATTATCCTCATGCGGTAAAAATTACCGGGTCAATTCAGGAATGGTGTGGAATGGCCACTTATCAGATGAACCATAAAAAAAGTAAATTTGAAATTGAACAACGAAGTTATTTCGAGCAGGAAGGAGATACAGAGGTAGTTTTATCAGCTGTGGTTCAGGAAGATGAGTTGTGGAATCTGATCAGACTCAATCCGGATAAATTACCGAAAGGGGAAATATCTATTTTACCCGGCACAGAATATCTTAGATTGGCTCATAAACCAATAGAAGCGGTAAAAGCAAATATAGATTTGCGCGATGCAAACGGAATTAAAGTATATGTAATTGATATGCCTTCACTCCAAAGAAAATTTGTTATTAAATTTGAAAAGAATTTCCCTTATAAAATTTTAGGTTGGGAAGATTCATACCCTGGTTTTGATGGTGTGGTGCTCACAACTACTGCTGTTAAAAATAAGGAAATGTTATTAGATTATTGGAGGACGCATAATAATGCTGACAGGGTTTTGAGAGAACAATTAGGACTACCTAAAGATTCTCAATAATACTTTGGTATTAGTGAGATATTAAATTAATATTTACTCAAGAAAATTTAATTCGTAGCGCTGGGAGAATCTTTTTTGGGTGTTAATGAACGATTCTGCCTGTTGTATTAACATGTTTTGATTTGATTTCAGTAATTCCTGAACATGCAAAGAATCTTCTTTTAAATAAAGTGTATCTGAAAGAATATTATAAATGGTGTCGTATATGGAAAATGCATACATATAATTATCTACCATGTTCAATCCTGCTAAACGTAAAGTATCGTCTTTTTCCAAAGCTGTTAATGCATTTAATGAATCCTGCATGGCAAGTAATTTTGTAATGGAGTTTTGTTTCTTAATTGCATATTCCTGCATAAAATTAGTGGTATTCCAAACCTTCATGGTGCGTTCACTCTGTTCCACAAATTTTACAACCTTATCATTATAAGTAGTTATTTTTTCAAATTTTTGTTTGTTACACGAAGTAAAAACTAAACAGGCCATAAAACATAAGATTCCGCTTCTCATAAAAAAAACTTTAGTTTTGTGCAAATTTACAGAATGAAAACGGAAGTGAAGGAAACCAGAGAATGTATCGCAATAACAGGTGCTTTGGGGTTTATAGGAAGCTGCCTGGCAGCGCATTTAAGCAGAAAAGGAAAGTACAAGCTGATTTTGATTGATGACTTCAGCGATGAGCAAAAACTAAATAACTTGAAGGATGTAGATTCTGACCTTCAAATTGAAAGGGAGGATTTTATTGACTGGGCAAAAACAAACGCAGATCAGAAAATAGATAGCCTAGTGCATATTGGAGCCAGAACTGATACTACAGAATTTGATGTTGCCATATTCGATAAATTAAACCTGAATTATTCGAAGGAGATTTGGAATATGTGTTGTGAAAGAAATATCCCCTTAATTTATGCCTCCAGTGCAGCAACTTATGGTGCAGGAGAAAATGGATATAACGACGATCATCATTCCATTAATAAACTTGTACCCTTAAATCCTTATGGCGAATCTAAAAATGATTTTGATCTATGGGTGCTAAAACAAAAAAGTTCCCCACCTTTTTGGTATGGATTAAAATTCTTTAATGTCTACGGTCCAAATGAATATCACAAATCAAGAATGGCTTCTGTGATCTTTCACGCCTACAATCAATTTAAAAAAAATGGTTCGGTCAAACTTTTTAAATCACACAAAACTGAATTTAAAGACGGTGAACAATTGCGTGATTTTATTTATGTTAAAGATGTTGTTGAGGTAATTTACTGGTTAATGAAATCACAATCCTATTCGGGAATTTATAATCTTGGTACAGGAAAGGCAAATACTTTTTATACACTCGCTGCTAGTGTCGCAAAGGCAATGCAAATACCATTAAATATCGAGTGGATCGATATTCCTGAAGATATAAGGGATAAATACCAATATTTTACGGAAGCCCAAATGGATAAACTTCTATCTTCCGGTTACACTAATAAGTTTACATCTTTGGAGGCCGGAATTGAGGATTATGTAAAAAATTATTTAATTCCCGGAAATTATTATTGAATTTAACACTTTTCGCATCTCACTTGTTCGACTGATTTCCTAACTATTATACTATATTTGTTGTCAGCAATCACGCCATTATGTCAACATCATCAGAAAAAGCACGACGTTTACTGGAGCTATTTTCAAAAATTAAACCCTTTGAACAGGTTTTGGATGAACTGGTTCCATACGATGAATTATTATCTTCCGATCAGCGTATTCCGGGACCGCTCAATTGGTCGAAGGAAGCACAATTGGAACGCCTGGAATTTATTAAAAATAAAACCGGAAAATCACTGCTTACTTTATCCGGAAATTCTGAGATTACTGACCCCCATAATTTAAAAGGAAATATCGAACAATATATTGGAATGACCCAAATTCCAACTGGCGTTATTGGACCTGTTCGTATACACGGCACACTTGCTCAGGGAGATTTCTATGTTCCTATGGCGACTACTGAAGGTGCACTTGTTGCTTCCTACAACAGAGGAGCCCGCGCAACTGCGCTTTGTGGAGGAATAATTTCTGTATGTCTCACCGAAGGAGTGCAGCGTTCTCCAATATTTAAATTCAGGTCGCTTTCTGAAGTTGGTGTTTTTATACAATGGTTATTACAACAAATGACCGTATTTGCCGAAATTGTTTCTAAAACAAGCAGATATGCTGAGTTACAAGACATGCGATTAAATATGGAAGGAAATACAGTGGTGGTAATTTTTGAATATACCACAGGTGATGCCGCAGGACAGAATATGGTGACAATTTGCACTAATGAAATTTGTACTTTTATTAATGCAAATACACCTATAAAGCCGCAATATTGGTTCATAGAAGGAAATTATTCCGGTGATAAAAAGGCAACTGCAGTTTCTTTTACAACTGTGCGCGGAAAAAAAGTAACTGCGGAAGCATTTATTAAAAAAACCGTTATCGAAAATGTATTAAGAACATCCGCAAAAGATATTGCACAATATTGGCAAACTTCCTCGGTTGCTTCCGTGCAAAGCGGTAGTATCGGAATTCAAGGTCACTTCGCAAATGGTTTAACTGCAATTTTTATTGCAACAGGTCAGGATGCTGCATGTGTTTCTGAAGCATATGTTGGCATTACGCGCATGGAAGTATTAAACGAAGCTGACCTCTACGTCTCCGTTACTTTGCCAAGTTTAGTGGTTGGAACTATTGGCGGGGGAACGGGATTGCCAACCCAACGCGAATGTCTCGACCTTTTGGATTGCAGTGGACCCGGTAGTGCACGAAAATTTGCAGAAATATGCGGAGCTACTGTTTTAGCCGGAGAATTATCAATTGCAGCTGCAATGGCCTCCGGTGATTTTTCAGATGCACATAAATTATTCGGTAGAAAAAAATGAAAAATCCCCAGGGTTCTTTTTTATATCGTTTTTATATTTATCAAAAAGAAAGATTTCCTTTTGTTGGATATATTTTTTTGGTAGGAGCATTTAGTTTTTCTGCAATTTCCTTTTCCCGTATGTGCCGCGGTGCAGGTGGATTTATAGAACTTCAACCATTTTTGGTATGTGTATTTAATACACTAACCCTCTTTTTTCTTGTCAGAATATTTGATGAATTTAAAGACCAAGAGGATGACAGAGCATACCGAAAATATCTGCCTGTTCCGAGAGGATTAATCACGCTTGGTGAATTAAAATATGTTGGAATTTTTGTGTTTATGCTGCAAGTGATAATTAACAGTATCTTTTATCCGCAAATGTTATTACTATATTTCTTTGTAATATTTTATTTGCTGCTCATGGGCAAAGAATTTTTTGTAGCTGATTGGTTAAAAAAACATCAGTTCTGGTATGTTGCTAGTCACATGTTCATAATACCATTCATCGATATTTTTGCGAGCGGTTTTGATTGGCGCTTAAGTAATCTTGAACCTCCTCAGGGTTTATTGATATTTTTTTGTATCAGTTACTTAAATGGTATCGTTTTAGAAATTGGAAGAAAAATTAAAACAACAGAAACAGAAGAACAAGGAGTGCTGAGTTATACAAAATTAATAGGATTAAAAAAGGCACCCGCATTTTGGGTATTTATTTTATTCATCACCATGTTATTTGCCTTTGTTGGAGCTTGGTATGCCGATCTGGGTTCCATTGCATATATTGTTTTCTTTTTGCTCTTTTTAATCTGTTCATTGCCGGCTTTTCTTTTTATCAAAACCCCTTCCGTTCGAACGGCAAAATATATAGAATATTTTTCAGGACTATGGACCTTCGGAATGTACCTCACTTTAGGGGGAATTCCCATGTTCCTTGAATTGATGGGAATATGAACACCTTCATTTTCAGCAACGAAAATCAACCTCCTTTGCAAAGGATAGGAGGCAAGGCGTTTAACCTTTTCCAATTGATAAAACTTGGGATTGTTGTGCCTAAGTTTATTGTAATTCCGAATACAGCGCTTCAGCATATTTTACAAACTGTAAATCCAAACAATATTGAAGAGATCAGGTTGCGTATTGTAACTTTTAAATTTCCTGATGACCACTTTAATAAGCTGCGTGATTATTTTAAAAAGGATACCTTATTTGCGGTAAGGTCATCGGGAATAGATGAAGATGGTAAAGAAAGATCCTATGCCGGACAATTTGAAACAAAACTCTGTATGCCCTTTGAAGAATTGGGTAATGCAGTTAAACAAATTTGGTTATCAGCATATAGCGAACGTATTAAAATGTACAAGCAATCAAATGCGTTTTCGCAGATCGGAAATATAGCTGTTATCATCCAGGAAATGATACCTGCAGAAACAGCAGGAGTTGCATTCGGAATTAATCCGTTAAATAATCGCAAAGAAGAAAAAATTATTAATGCAGTTTATGGTTTAGGGGAAGGATTAGTTTCCGGATTGTTGAATGCCGATCAATATATTTGCCAAGATACCGAAATTGAGAAAATTATCACGGAAAAAACAGAAAAGGTAGTTTTTGATAAAACGAGTTTGCAGGGCACTGTAGTTGAAAAAGTGGCAGCAAACCTGATATCCATTTCTGCATTGAATGACGAACAGATCCATGAAGTGGCAAAGGTGCTAACAGTATTGGAACAACACTATAATCATCCTCAAGATATTGAATTTGCATTTTATGATAACAATTTATATTTATTACAAAGCAGACCTGTAACTGCTTTACAAAAAAATAAAGGGACTGAAATAAAGATTATATGGGATAACAGCAATATCATCGAATCATATCCCGGAACAACTTTACCTTTAACTTATTCATTTATTATAAAAATGTATGAATCGGTTTATCGCCAGCTTTCATCCGTTTTGGGTATTTCAACAAAAAAGATTAATACACATACACATATTTATGCAAATATGCTGGGACTCTTAAAAGGAAGAGTTTATTACAATCTAAATAGCTGGTATACTTCACTTTCCTTGCTTCCGGGTTATGCGGTAAACGCAGAGTTCATGGAAAAAATGATGGGAGTAAAAGAAAAGTTTGATTTTCCTGTTCAAAAGAAAAAAACAGGAATAAAAGATTATTGGGATATTGTGGTTGCTGTTTTTAGTATACTGAAAAACCTCTTTACTATTGAGCGGCAGCGTAAACAATTTCAATCCTATTTTAATAAGATAATGTCGGAATACGAGGTGATAAACTTGTTGGAGAAAAGTGCCGATGAATTAATGGTTTTGTATTTTAAATTTGAACAAACCCTTGTAAAAAAATGGAAGGCTCCATTGGTAAATGATTTTTTTGCCATGGTGTTTTTTGGTCTTTTACAAAAACAAGTTGTAAAATTAGGTTTTGTTGAGGAGGATAATTTGCACAACGACCTTATTTCCGGATCAAAGGATATAATTACCACAGAGCCGATAGAGCTCACACTCAAAATAGCTGCTTTAATCTTAAAAAATCCGGAAACAACTAAATTGTTTAAAGAAAATGAGCCCCATTTTATTGCAATAGCACTTTCAGGTCACGAATTTTCTGAAATAAATGAGGCAATTAATAATTACATTCATTTATGGGGTGACAGAAGTGTTGGAGAACTGAAATTGGAAACTATTACTTATAGACAGAATTCCGAAAATTATCTCCGTGTTTTAAAGTCTTATGTAAATAAAGGTTTGGAAAGTAACAGCTATTTTGATTCAACACCTTCTACCGTAAGAGAACAAGCAGAGTTAAAGATAAAATCAAAATTAAAAGGGCCTTTTAAAAGATTTGTATTTAGTACAATTTTAAAAAGAGCAAGATATTTTGTAAGCAATAGGGAGAATCTTAGATATCAACGAACAAGAGGGTTTGGAATGGTGAGAAGGATATTTATTTCCATTGGAAATAAATTCGCCGAGGCAGGAATTTTAGAAAATGGTAGGGATGTTTTTTATCTTACAATTGATGAAATAAAGTATGCTTTAAGTAGGGAAAATAGTTATCACAATTATTTGTTGTTGGTAATTGAAAGAAAAAAAGAGTACGCACAATATGAAAAACTTAAACTACCCGAGAGATTAATTACAAGCGATGTATCAGCAACTGATCTGGTTTTAACTAATAATAATGTTCAGGTTGAACATTCTGATAAACAGGAATTAAAAGGTATTGGTTGTTGTGCAGGGATTGTAAGGGCAAAAATTGTGGTTGTTCATTCTCCTAATGAATTGGATGATTTGAATAATTCAATTTTGGTGACGAGCAGTACTGATCCCGGATGGGTTACTTTATTTCCTACCTGTTCTGCAATTTTAGTGGAACGGGGAAGTTTGCTTAGTCACTCTGCAATAGTTTCCAGAGAGCTTGGAATTCCATGTATAGTTGGTATCAAAAATCTGTTACAGATCGTAAAAACAGGTATGGAAGTGGAAATGAACGGAAGTACAGGCATTATAAAAATTCTTTCGAAATAAATGGAAAAGAAATTTTTACACAAGGCAAATCTGAATATCATTCATTATGCAAATTGTTGGGAGGATGCAGATGTACTTTTAAATGTACTTGCACCCCAACCCGGATCTTCCATCTTATCCATTGCATCTGCAGGTGATAATGCTTTTGCATTGTTAAGTTCGGCTCCTGAAAAATTAGTAGCAATTGATCTCAACCGCGAACAGTTATATCTTACAGAATTAAAACAGATCGCAATTAAACATTTTGAACACAATGAATTTCTACGGTTTAGCGGGATATTGCCATGTTCTGATAGATTAAAAATGTTTAATTTAATAAATTCTGATCTATCATCACCGGCACAAAATTTTTGGTGGCAGAATCGTGAAAATATTGAAAAAGGAATAATTTTTTGTGGAAAATTTGAAAGATACTTTTTATTATTCCGAAAGTATATTTTGCCATTGGTGCATTCGAAACGCGATGTTCGAAAGTTATTCAGTGTTAAATCTGCTGCCGAACAGGAAATATTTTACAGAAAATACTGGAATACTTTTCGTTGGAAGTTGTTGTTTAGGATATTTTTCAGCAAATTTGTCATGGGTCGTTTTGGACGTGATCCTGAGTTTCTGAAGCAAGTGGAGATTAATGTAGAAGAGTTTATATTTTCGAGGGCCCAAAAACACCTTGCCGATATAAACTGCCAAAGAAATTATTTTTTAAGTATGATAATGAATGGGCAATTCAATAATCAATTGCCTTTTTATATGCGGGAAGAAAATTACCTCCGAATCAAAATGAATATTAACAAACTTGAGTTGCTGGAAGGTTATGCTCAGGATGCAGTGAAACTTGGGGAAAAGTTTGATTATATGAATCTTTCCAATATATTTGAATATATGCCTGTAACCGTTTTTAAAGAAACAGCGGAAGTTTTGTACAATGGATTAAATAAAGCGGGCAAAATGGCGTATTGGAATTTAATGGTTGAACGAAATATTTCGATGATTTTACCTGAAAAATTTAGCCCTGTTGCTGTTCCATATCAAATTAAATCAGCTGATATGGGATTTTTTTATCGCGACTTTGTTTGTGAGGAACGTATATGAATACAGAAATTAAAAATATCATAATATTGGGTTTTGCATTTTTAATTTTATTTGGTTGCGCAGAATTGTTATACCGAAAATTTAAAGTAAAGGCCGAATATACCAGAAAAATAGTGCACGTGGGAACGGGATTACTTACACTACTATTTCCTATACTTTTGTCAAATCATTGGTCCGTTTTGTTTTTATGTGGGTCGTTTCTCCTCATTCTTTTATTGAGTTTAAAATACAAATTCCTTCAGGGAATAAATGCAATAGATAGATTTTCGTATGGAAGCCTTGCTTATCCAGTAATCGTTTTTATTTGTTATCTGGTTTGGGAACAATTGGAGAAACCACTCGCAGAGGATAATACTCCCTATTCTTTTTTTTATTTGCCCATACTCATCATGGCACTTGCCGATCCAATGGCTGCACTGGTTGGTAAAGCTTATCCTTATGGTGTTTTTAAATGGGGAGGAGAAAATAAATCGTTTGCAGGAAGTTTCGCGTTTTTTTGTGTGGCCTTTATTATAAGTATAATTTTCTTTTTCAGTTCTTCGGGATTTCCACTGATCACTTCTCTAATTTTTGCATTTATTTTAGCAGTCTGCTCAGCTTTCATCGAAGTGGTCAGTAAAAAAGGATTGGATAATCTCACAATTCCAATAGTAGTACTTATCGTGCTTTACATTTTAATCATTTTATTATGAGTGATTTGCGTTTAATAAAATTAACGGAAATTAGTGCAATTGGAACACTATCCGCTGATTTGTTAAAAAATATTTATACCCCCGAAGAATTAAATGGTAAAAATGATGGAAATTTTAATCCCGAATATTTATTGTTCGTATTATTTGTAAATAGAGCGGAACTTCCCCTTGGAAGATTAGCAATTTATGAAAATCCTTTTATACGTGTTGCTACAAATAATGCACTGATACTTGGTAATTTTGAATGTATTGCCGACCGGGAAGTTGCTGATCTGCTTTTTAAGGAAGCTGAACGGTTTGCAAAGGAAAATGCTTATTCCTCTCTTATTGGTCCCATTAATGGCAGCACCTGGGATAATTACAGGATACCATTAGAGAGTGAATACCCAAGATTTTTTACTGAAGAGATATTCAAAAATTATTATTCAAAACTTTTTGAGGAGTTTAACTTTGAAATACTTGCGGAATATTATTCCGGTATTATCTACAATCTAAATGATATTGGTAATAATTCAATTCAACCAAGGGAAACCTTTACAAATTCCTCCGGATTAAAGATTCGGAGCATTTCGAAAGAAAATTTTGTAGAGGATATAGAAATGATCTATCATTTTTGTATGGATGCATTTTCAAAAAATTATTTATTTTCGCCTATTTCTAAATTTTATTTTGTTGAAAAATATCTGCCATTAAAACAATACATAGATCCTGATTATTGTTTGATGGTGTTTGATAGAGATAATAACCTGGTTTCCTTTTTCTTCTGCCTCCCGGATATTTTGAACTCCGGTTCCTCCACCCTTATTGTTAAAACTATTGCGGGAAAATCAGGACGGAATTATGCCGGAGTTTCCTCGTGGTTATTCAGAATGATTGTGGAAAAAGCGATTCAAAACGGCTATACCCAAATAATAAATGCCTTTATGCATAAAAATAATGTTTCGTTAAATATTTCACGAAAGTATAAAAGTGAGGTTATTCGTACCTATCGACTATATGTTAAAAAACTCCAATACTGACTATGGGTTATTCCGACAATATAAGCGCTCTTTTTATAAATGCTGCAAGAAAATATCCGGAGGAGATTGCCATTATAGAAGTGGAGGAAAAAATTACCTTTGGCCAATTGGAAGCAGAAGTAAAAAATTATGCTGCGTATTTATTAAAAAAGGGAATTCAGCCGGGTGACAGGATTCTCATTTTTGTTCCAATGAGTATTGCACTGTATAAAACAGTGTTAGCTGTTTTTCACATCGGGGCTGTTGCTGTATTTCTAGATGAATGGATAAACATGGATCGTTTGGAATTGTGTTGTAAAATTGCAAAATGTAAGGCATTTATTGCGCCATGGAAGATCAGGGTTTTATCTGTTTTTTCTAAAGAATTAAGGTCCATTTCGATCAAATTAAATATATCAGGAAAAAGTAATTCTGCCGTTGTTTTATTACACCAATCGTTAACTGATGATACTGCGCTGATAACATTTACTACAGGAAGTACCGGAAATCCAAAAGCTGCAAACAGAACGCATCATTTTTTACAGCAACAATATTCTGCCCTGCAACCAATATTACCCGCTAATAGTAAAATTGATATGACTTTGTTGCCCATCGTTTTGCTTTTAAATTTAGGAACCGGAAAAACGTCAGTAATTGCAAAATTTAATCCCCGTAAACCAAAAAGTTTTAATGCGGAGAATATTTATTTTCAGCTAAGAAATAATATGGTGCATTCGTTGACCTTCTCTCCCTATTTTTTGGTGGAAACTGCAAAGTATCTCTTAAAAAATTCGCTGCATTTGCCGGAACTTAAAAGTATTATATCAGGTGGTGGGCCAATTTTTCCTGAAGATGCAAAAATAATTGAGCAAGCCTTTCCAGGTGTAAAATGTACATTTGTTTATGGGTCTACCGAATCAGAACCTATTGCACATACTGATATCAAAAACTTTTTGGAGGTTAGCAATAGTTTCAAAACGGATAATGGGTTATATGTTGGCAAAGTGGATGTTGCAGCCACTGTTAAAATTATTCCTATAGTGGAAGGAGAGGTTATTTCATTGGAAGTTTTGCCATTGGGGCAAGTGGGGGAGATAATAGTTTCAGGCGCGCACGTTCTTACATCCTATTTTAACAGTGATCAAGCTTTCCGATTAAATAAGATCACCAACAATAATTCGATCTGGCACAGAACAGGTGACGCAGGCTGGTTAAATGAAAATAATGCATTGTTTTTAATGGGAAGATGTAAACAAATAATTCGGTGGCAGAATAGGGAACTTTATCCATTCTTAATTGAACAGCAACTTAAGTCAATTCCCGGAATTTTGAATGGAACTATCATCGAATTTAATGATGAACCATGGATAATAATTCAACCGGAAATGGAAGAAATGGAGGAGAAAATTCTGGCCTCGCTAAAAAATACGATATTCTCCAAATTTAAATCGCTTTTTGTATTGAATATTCCAATGGATAAAAGACATAATACAAAAATAGATTATGAGGGCTTGAAACAATCTATCCGCAATAACAAATTACCCACTTAAATCTCTATAATGATACCAATACTTGGCAACACTGTTCCGGATATATTTTCGAGAGTACTGATTTGGTATCTTGATGGGTCTATCGGATCGATCAAATTATTGCCGTCGTCATCTTTTGCTACAATTATATACGGTTGAAATTCAGTTTTATGGTTGTAGATATTTTGAATATCAACATAAACATCAAGATTCCAATTTTCAAAAAACCATTTTTTATCTATTCGTATATCCAATTGATGAAACGGATCAAGTCTTTTTGCATTTAATTGATCAAAATCCAATACGCCTTGCCCGTTAAGATCCCAAACATAAATTAGTGCAGAGTAATTAGCATCGTAAGGTGTATAAGGCAATCCACTTGAAAATCTCCATTTGATCCCCGCTTCCCAATTGCCTTTGAATTTTTTTCCTGCTGTTAAGGAAATGATCGTTTTATTGTCCCAGGCGGAAGCTACCAATGTTCCGGTTTTATCTTCAAACTCACTTGTTACATAAGTTACGGCAATTATTCCATAAAAGTTTTTATATAATTTTTGTTGAGCAAAAAATTCAATTCCATAACTTCTTCCATTGCCTATTGAATTTACTTCCTCATCACCTATCACACCAAAATCGGCCCCGAGGTTTGCGAGCGACAACGAATCGCGGATACTAAATGGATAACCGGAATATCTTTTATAAAAACTTTCCAGTGTAAAACGCAAACCGTTATTTGGACGAAATTCTACACCTCCCACTAAATGCTCACATTTTATATAGGTGATATTATTCGATTGATTTACAAAATTATTTTCTCCTTCTGCATATCCTAAAATAGTATATGCCGGTAATTGATAATAGATACCTGTGTTAAAATTCAGGCTCCATTTATCAGTTAATCTATAACTTGCCGATATTCTCGGTGATATTTGTTGCAATAAATTTTTCATTTCCTCTGAATAATCATTTGCATCTGCGCGGAGACCTAATGATAAGGTAAGTCGGTAATTAAACAAACTCCTTGAGGTTTGAACAAATGCTCCCCACTTATTTAATTTTAAATTTGAAATATAATCTACAGTTATTACAGATGTATCGATGGGAATAAGTTGATAAGTATCATTAGAATATTTTGCATATTCATAATTCACTCCCGCTTTAAGCCGCCATCCTTTAATAGTTGTAGTTTCTTCATACCGGAATTTATTTTCAGCCTCCCTGCTTGTGTAATCAAATATCAGATTTGATTCAATGGATTCGTCATTATTAAGATATTTATATGCACTGTTATCCAGCATATTCCTGCTCATTACAAATGTAGAATACCCATTTTCCCGATAGTGTTTATATACTCCTCCAATTACATAATTCCATTGCGATTGAACCGGTAAAGTACCAAGAATATATTGCTGCAAAGCACTGGTATCATCCTCTAAATTTAATTCGAATTGATCTATTGCGCCTAAACCAATTATAGTGAGTTCATTTTTTGTATTAAACTTTATTTTTTGTTTAAATTGAAAATCGTTGTAAGTTGGTAAAAATGGCAGGCCAATTGCATCAAATAAAAATTGCAAATAACTTCTCCTTGCCGAAAATAACAAAGAAGATTTTTCACCTACTGGCCCTTCAGCTGTAATTCCTACATCACTTGACCCCAGTGTAAAAGTTCCACCCCATTTATCTGTTCTTCCATCGCGTTGTTCAAAGGATAACACACTGCTCAAAGCGTTTCCATAATTAACCGGAAAGGCACCGGAATAAAATTCTACCTCGCGAATAAAATCTACGTTTATCATTCCAACCGGACCACCGCTTGAACCTTGGGTAGCAAAATGATTTATATTAGGAACTTCAATCCCATCCAGATAAAATCTATTTTCATTTGGAGCACCTCCGCGAATTATAATATCATTTCGGAAGGAAGCAGTATAACTAACCCCTGGCAAACTCTGAATCACCTTTGAAATATCTCTGTTGCCTCCCGGATTTCTCTGTATTTCATTAGTTCCAATAGTTCGCAGTGATAAGGGTGATTCCTCTGTTTTATCTGTGATAGCCACCTTAATCTCCACCGTTTCCAATTGGTTAATGTCTTGCTCTAATAAAACATCTAAAATATAAGGTTTTGCATTGGTAACTTGTATCTCAAATACACTTTTTTTCTTAAATCCTATAAAACTAAATTCAAGATTGTATAATCCGGGTTCCATGTTTTCAAATTTATAGTAACCGGCTTCATCTGTTATTGTTCCTGTGTTGGTTCCTGACAATAGAATTGTAACAAAAGGCAGTGCTTCATTATTCAAACTATTGCGCACTGTACCATAAATTATTCCGTTTTGAGCAACGGAAACAGAACTTATGAGCACAATTAAAATGGTTATTAATCCTAACTTCATAGTTGGCTACAACAACAATTTCTATTATTTGTTTATTGTAAAATACAGAAATTTTTACAAGCTGAATTAAAAGCAATAATGATTTCAGATTTATTTATTGTTTTTTCAATTTCTCAGCCTCCCATTGTTCGGCGGTCATAACTCCTCTGAATCCGCTATGATCCTGGCCTGTATCATAACTTGTGGCCATTCTGGCGGAAACTCTGTAACTGGAGCAATAAATTTCGTTACATAAAAAAGATCCTCCGCGTTTTACCCGTACAATATTTAATGGTTGGTTCGGATCGTATGATTTTAGAGGCCCCGGTGGGTTAGTTATCGTTTTATTATCAAAACAGGTTTTGTAATAACTTACATGGTAAAAATCACTACACCATTCCCAAACATTTCCTGCAATATCATAAAGTCCATAATTATTCGGGGAATAATTTTTCACCGGTGAAGTTGTTAAATATCCATCCTCCTTCGTATTAATGTTCGGAAAATTTCCTTGCCAGGTGTTGGTGTATTTAGTGAGGTCTTTATCATTGCCCCATGGATAAATTGCATCCTGCATTCCACCACGGGCAGCAAATTCCCATTCTGCTTCCGTGGGTAGTCTTTTTCCGGCCCATTTACAATATGCAACAGCATCATCCCAGCTAACCTGAACAACAGGGTGATCCTTTTTATCGGTAATATTTGTAAGTGGACCCTGTGGGTGTTTCCAATCAGCTCCTTTTATGAAGGTCCACCAATTCATATAATTATTCAGATCAACTGGTGTTTCGGTTTTAGTAAATACCATACTGGCAGCCATTAACATGTCTTCAGGTGGTTTTGGTGTTTCGGGTGGCAGCTGCAATTTAAGTTCTTCCCAGTCTATCGGCTTTTCTGATGTTGTAATATAACCCGTTGCTTTTACAAATTCTTCAAATTGTCTATTTGTAACCTCTGTAATATCCATCCAAAAGCCATCTAATTTTACTTTGTGCGCAGGCGATTCATCCACTCTGCGCTGTGGGTCGGTGTCGCTGCCCATCATATACTCCCCACCTGGAATCCAAACCATACCGGGCGGACCTTCCACTGGTTTTGTCGGGTCATTTGCAAAAAGAAATGTATTAGATTTATCCGGCTCCTTGTTATTTTCGGTGGTGCAGGAAATTAGAAAAATAAATACGGGTAAGACCAAATTCAGGGGGAAATACTTTTTAGTGTTTAGGTTCATACTAACAAAGATAATAAGGATGTGCCTAATGTAAAAGGATGGAAATAACCTTGATATAATTCCAGGTAGAAAAATTCGTAAAAAAGCGTTCATTTCATAACGTTTGTTAATAGGAGCCGGAGAAATAGGTTTTTGTTTATATTTGATCATTCAACTATCCAATTTATGAAAAATAATACTATCCTAATCCTTATCCTGATATGCACAACAATTTCTTGAACGCACTAAAAAGATCGTGGAACAATTTAATAATTGTATCATCATCTTAGAAATCAGAAATAATTTTTATAAAACAAACTTTAAACCTATAAATCCTCCAAAGGTTTTAATTGTGGAATTATTGGGTACAATGTTCAATTGGTTTGATTCTATATCAACATTATTACTAATATTACTAAGACCATAAGATCCTCTGCCTCCAATTATAAATTTTACAGCATTAAATTTTTCAAGAGAAATTTCAACGGAAGCGCCATACATAATTCCAAAATCTACTTTATTTAATGCTAAAACAGTATTCGTTGTATCTTTGTTTTCATTTGACATGGATAAACTACTCAGTGAAGAGGTTAATAAAGTTCCCACTTGTGGCCCCGAAAATAAAGAAAAATTTACCTGTTTGCACAGATCAGAATTATAGCTAAATATCAATGGAATTATTATCTTTTCCATATCAATATCGTATAATGATTTCCTGTCATATCCGAGTGTAAAATTATGAGATTGATATTGCATTCCTGATTGCATTGAAAAAAATCTGCTTAAAATTCTTTCATAGATCACACTTATCTCGTAACCTTTATCGGGTCGTGTAAATTCCGTTGTGGTTTCTGAAATTTTCGATTCCATGTAAGAATACATTTGACCGTATTGCAATTGGAAATTCGTGTTAGGCACTTCCTCCACAACTTCAATTAACTGAGCATTTGCAAAAAAACAACTGCATAACAAGATATAAAAAAGTATATATTTATTCATTTTCTGAATTATTGTTCATTAAGTTTGGAAGTAATAAAATGCTCCCATACTTTATATTTCAAGAATTCAGCCTATACGCTAAAATGCTGCAAATGAAGGTTTAACGATTATTTCCAATCGCATAACCAGTAGAAAATTTCTGCAAATGAATGTTTATTGTGTTGTATTTTCCACAATATTAACATGGAAAATAAACGTGTTTTGATTATAAATGACAGATAAAATGTAAAATTTTCAGGGTTTGAAAAACAATAATCAGATCGTGACACCTTTTCGCACTAAAATATCACTTCCTTCTGCCAATAAAACGGAATGCGGTTTCTCTGTTTGTAAAAATTCAAAATCTGACCCATATAACTTTCCGTAATTGCATCGAATTTCAAAATTGTGTAAGGGATAAACCAGCCAGCGCGGATGTTCTACAGTGTATTGCACTGTTTTTAAGGCATTCATTTTTGCAAAACCCTTATAATGTTCTGTTATAAATTCTTCTATGCTGCCAACTCCCAATTCGTTTTTTTGGACAGATGCCAGCGCCTGGAAAAAATTATCCTTGCCCCAAGTGTAATGCAGGGAAAAAGTATCCCCATGGTTATTGGTCTTTAAAGAAGTTGGAAGTGTTGTATAGTTTTCGTTGTAGAGCGTATTGGCAATAAATGTAATCATGAAACGGGGAACAATTTCGCTGATAAATACTACACCGCGTTTCCATTCCCCATTTTCCTTATATTTCACATAAAAACGCAGATTCACCTCCACAAAATTGGTATGAAATGGAAATTTTATACCTAAAACACTTGTTTGTAAGAACTGAAATGCAACAAGACTTACCAAATTATTGCTTTCAAAAGTATCTAATTCCGTTTTAGCCGGAAGGTGCTTTTGTAATATTTTTTCATCACAAATGAAATTTGCAATGAGCAAATTTCTCCATTCAGCCCTTAAAAATATTTTTTGTTGTGAACTCATCTTATCAGGTTGAGCAATGAGTAATAAGTTTTAAATTATTCCATCATTTTTCTCATT
>CAZXBG010000087.1:0-17903 GCA_964638865.1 uncultured Chitinophagales bacterium
GCGACGCAGGAGCTCTACTACGGATTGTTAATCCTGTAGTGTGCGACGCAGGAGCTCTACTACGGATTGTTAATCCTGTAGTGAGCGACGCAGGAGCTCTACTACGGATTGTTAATCCTGTAGTGAGCGACGCAGGAGCTCTACTACAGGATCTCCCAAATTTCCGATCCTCTTAATAATTTATCCAAATCAGGAACACCTTTTCCTAGAGCAGCATTTAATTGATCCGTCATCATATCTTCATAGGTAGGACGAGCACTGTTTGCATAAAAAATTCCGAATGGACGAGGTAAATGTCCTTCGTTTGCAGGGTTATCAAAAATGCGCGCTAATATTTGTGCTTTATAAATATCTGTTTCGTCGTGTATCCAAAGATCATCTTTTGAAAATCCTGCAGTAAGATCCACAGAGATAGGAGTAAATCCATCTAATTTAATTCCTTTGGTATCGCCGTCACCATAAACTAACGGTTGACCGTGACGAACAAAAAGATCATTTTCTTTTTTAGTAGCTTTTTCGGTAAACGCTTCAAAAGCTCCGTCATTAAAAATATTACAGTTCTGATATATTTCTAAGAAGGAAGTTCCTTTATGTGCATTCGCACGAATTAATGCTTCCTGTAAATGTGCAGGATCTCTGTCCATACTTCTCGCAACAAAAGTTGCATCCGCACCTAATGCCAAAGCTGCAGGATTAAATGGATGATCAATACTTCCAACAGGAGTTGATTTAGCAACTTTTCCAACCGGTGATGTTGGCGAATATTGTCCTTTTGTTAAACCATATATTTCGTTGTTGAATAATAAAATATTCACATTGAAATTTCTGCGCAATAAATGTATCATGTGATTTCCGCCGATAGATAATCCATCTCCATCACCCGTAACTATCCATACACTTAAATCAGGTCGCGCAGCTTTTAATCCGGAGGCAACAGCAGTTGCACGACCGTGAATACTGTGCATTCCGAAAGTATTGGTATAATACGGAAAGCGCGATGAACAGCCGATTCCCGAAACAACAACAATGTTTTCTCTTGCAATTCCGAGACCGGGTAATACAGTATGTACTTGTTTCAAAATAGAATAATCACCACATCCCGGGCACCAGCGTACTTCCTGATCGGTTTGAAAATCTTTCGCTGTTAATTGAACTGTTTCACTCATATCATTTGTTAATTTGATAATTTGTTAATTTGATAATTTATATACTGCAAACCATAATTAAAGTCTATCACAATTCCGGCTGTTAATTGGTACATTGGTACATTCTTTGGCTGTTCATCTGCTAATTAGCTAATTAATTAATTTGCTAATTAATCAGCTAATTCTTTTAATATCACTTCAATTAATTCAGTACTCGTAATCGGCGTTCCTTTAATTTTATTATACGCAATTGCAGGAATCATAAATTTATCTCTTATCACTTTTACTAACTGACCATTATTTATTTCCGGAATAATTACTTTATCATAATTAAATAATATCTCTCCCAAATTTTTAGGGAAAGGTTTTATATAACGC
Source organism: uncultured Chitinophagales bacterium (assembly GCA_964638865.1). GTDB lineage: Bacteria > Bacteroidota > Bacteroidia > Chitinophagales > BACL12 > UBA7236. The sequence continues at coordinate 1,524 of CAZXBG010000087.1, forward strand.
AAATGTGCATGTGCAATTCCTGTATATCCATCAGCCAATAAATGATTAACGGCACTTTGAATTGAACCATACGTTGATCCCCATCCCAATATTAAAATTTTTCCTTTTTCGGGACCGCTTTCAATTTTTTGGAGAGGAATATAATCGGCAATACGTTCCACTTTTTCCTCCCGCAATTTTACCATGAATTCATGATTTTCAGGATCGTAAGAAATATTTCCCGTTTCTGCTTCTTTTTCTAAACCTCCAATACGATGTTCTAAACCTTTAGTTCCCGGAATAGCCCAGGGGCGACTTAATTTTTCATCGCGTTTGTATGGTAAATACGTGGAACCATCTTCAATGGGTTGTGCAAACTCCACTTTAATTTCAGGCAGGTCTTCTGCTTTTGGAAATTTCCAGGGTTCTGCACCGTTTGCAATATAACCATCACTTAAAAACATAACCGGAGTCATGTGTTGTAATGCGATTCTGCATGCTTCAAAGGCTGTATCAAAGGCATCGCTGGCAGTTGCAGCAGCAATAACCGGCATAGGGCACTCGCCGTTTCTGCCGTAAAGCGCCTGTAAAAGATCAGCTTGCTCGGTTTTTGTCGGCATTCCTGTGGAAGGTCCTGCCCGCTGAATATTTACCACCACCAAAGGCATTTCCAACATTACAGCCAATCCAATAGCCTCACCTTTAAGGGCAATTCCCGGTCCGGAAGTGGTAGTTAATGCCAAATGTCCACCAAATGCTGCACCTAAAGCTGAACAAATGGCTGCAATTTCATCTTCCGCCTGAAAAGTGCGGATGCCGAAATTCTTATATTTTGCTAAAAAATGTAGTATATCTGATGCCGGTGTAATAGGGTATGAACCCAAAAACAATGGCAATCCCGACTTTTGAGATGCTGCAATAAATCCCATGGAAGCCGCATCGTTTCCAATAATAGAGCGATAAGTTCCGGGATCTAATTTTGCTGCTTCCACTTTGTAGCGGGAAGAAAATACCTCTGTGGTATCTGCATAATTATAGCCGGCCTTTAAAGCTCTTAAGTTCGCTTCGAGTATGTCCGGTTTTTTCGAAAATTTTGCGTTTAAAAAACGTTCGGTTGAATCGGTGGACCTGCTGTACATATAATAGAGGAAACCGAGCACGAACATATTTTTACAGCGATCTTTTTCCTTAACACCCATGGTAATATCGGAAAGTGCTTCCCGAGTAAGTTTGGTAACATCAATTTTGATCAGCTCATAACCTTCCAGTGTTCCATCTTCTAGAGGGTTGGTAGCAGCATTGGCAAGACGCATGTTTTTCGCATCAAACCCATCGGTATTTACAATTACAATTGCACCTTTTTTAATAGCGGTCATGTTTACTTTCAGTGCTGCCACATTCATTGCCACAAGTACATCACATAAATCGCCCGGAGTATAAATTTTTCTGCTGCTGAAATGCAGTTGAAATCCGGAAACACCCGGCAAAGTACCTATTGGTGCGCGAATTTCGGCAGGAAAATCAGGAAATGTTGCCAAATCGGAACCCAAAAGGGCTGTATTTGTAGTAAACTGCCCGCCGGTAAGCTGCATACCGTCACCGCTGTCGCCGGCAAATTTGATCACTACGTCTTCTAGAACTTTAATGTCCATAATTATTGAGAGAAAATTTGTGCAAAGGTAGGGAATTTTGATGATTTGCGCCGGTGCGAAATATCGGGCGCTTAAACTCCATTTTTCGGTTTCCTGTAAATTGAGTTTACAGGATGAATTTTATTGACTGCAAATGGTAATTTTAATATTTTTATTGATAAATATAGTCGATAGTTCACAATAAATAGTGAATTTGAAAAGAAAAAGACAGATTCTTTCGGAAATTTAAAAGGTAGTTTATACTTTTGAAAAGTAGAGGATGAAAACCCAAATCAAAAACTGAAAATTTCTTTTTACCTTTTATTAATAATTTTAATTACAGGCAAAAATATTATCGCATCGATTATGAGGTGAAAAAGGAATAATTATATTTAATAAAGTAGGAGATTTAGGTTTAATAGGGAAGTAATTTTCCCCGTGCCCTAATAAAACAAGCCACACACTTTAAACGATTGGCGCGACTCGGCATAGAAAACGATATTAAATTCTGCATGAGTAATCCTGAATACGATGTGGTATCGATATTTGATGGAGAAGGATTTGTGAAATTGTGAGTTATTTTATTCAAAATATTTTACCAACATATACCGGATTAAAAAAAATACTACATTTTTTGAACTCTTCGAACCCTGTACCTCTGCGGGAAAAAATTTAATTAACCCAGATTAAGCATTGGAATTCATACCACACTATTTTTGTAATAAAATCAGATGTTTCAAGCCAATAACATGCCCGTTTCAAATTGCATGCTAATCAGGGTAAACCCAATTAAATCAATTACTTAATCGATTTGCTAAAGCCTATTGCTTAAATTGGGATAAAATTTATTCATTCAAATTATTTAATTCCTCAGCATTTAAATTATCCTTTACACGCGTAGAGTTTGTTTTTTCATACAATAATTCAGAATAACTAATTATTTTGATATAAGTATTATCTGTTAATTTGTAATCAGATGCATTTTTAAAGGCGTTATTAAAATCCTCCTGTCCCAAATGTTGTAATGAACTCATCAAATCCAAATAAATACCGCTGTCTAAAAGAATTTGTGTATATTCGGCCAAAAAAGGAATATGTATGAGACTTTCGATTCCTGTTACTCCATATTCATTAAGCGAAGAAATCAATTTTTTTCTGTTTAATGCATTGTCTTTTATCCATAGGTCAATATCTCCGGTGCTCCTTGCATAACCATAAAAGTTAACTGCTAACCCACCAACAAGATTAAATTCAACGTTTAGAAGTTTTGCGAAGAGGCGGCATTCGAAGCGAAATAGTTCATATTTGGTAAAAATTATCAATTGAAAATATAGGTTTCTAGAATACGATTTACGATGCCATTTTGCAAATGGTTTTGTTATAACCTGTGGTTGTCGATGTTTACTCTGAATTAAATCTAATTAGTTTAAAAAGTCACTGAAGACGGAATTAATTCATTGCTGCAATTGTGGCATTTGTAATAGTAATCGAATTATCTATATCTGCAACCGACCAAGTAAAGGTTAAATCTATTGACTGATTTACTGTGGTGTTTATTGTTATAGGTGATGTGTTTACCATTTCTCTTGTAAAACCATTTGTGGCATTTGAATTATAACCAAAAGAACCTTGAGCGGCAACAGTTCCTGAAGTTCCGGTAGTCTGGCAAGTTACAATGGTCATTATTTCAACTCTCCGGTTACTAAGAGATGCGGTTGCTGCCCCGGTTGTTGTTGCAATTACGGTTGAGCCTAATTTTGCATTAACAGTCCAATTTGGGGCACATGCATCTGTGTTCACAAACCCGTATGCTTTAATCATATAGCTTTTACCGGCAACGAGTGTATTGGCATTTATTGTTAATGAACCGACACCTGATGCCAATAAAGTTGTTTCAGTAGTTGTATTAATTACGGTTTTATTTGCCGTAGCAGTATAAGCTGAACTTGCGTTAATTGTTATTGCGCCTGCATTATTATTTACTGAAATACCTGTCCCGGATGTAAGTGTTGTTTTTTCAAATGTACTGCCTGCTGTTTTACCTATTAGCAATTCTCCATCAGAAACAGTAGTATTTTGATATTTTACCTGATGAATTGACAACTAAATCTCGATTTAACCCTACGGAAAAAATTTATCGTGAAGATGGAGTTCCACCTCCAACATTGCTTCCATGCGCATTAATTGTCATAGCAATTACAGCCGTTCCGGCGGTCTTTAATCTGAATTTAAAGGCAGCATTATTTGCGTTTCTAATGTTATCGAAATAGGAAATATCCTGATCGTTGTCAAGCCAAATGTTTATTCCCTTTGCCGCATTGTTATTTTGAAGAAATAATCCTACATCTGTAGTATTGGATTGTGATTCCACTGTGAAAAATCTGCTGTCAAAATCCTCTTCCGGATCAGTGCCATCACTCCATAAATCAGGATATTCTATTGGAATGATTTTATTGTAGGTAAGGCCTGCATTTCCTGCGGCGTCAACCAACAAACTAATATGGTCGTTCAAGGGGTTACTTCCATCATAAGGCCCAATTCGTGTTGTTTGAATTGTACAATATGCAGGTTGATTTGTAGTCTCATGATTATCTGCTGCATAAACAACAAAAGCACCTCTGTTTGTGCTTTCCCAACCATCTGCATAACCTTTGCCAATAAATGCTACTAATGCTTGATCCTTTACTGTGTTTGCCTGAACATCATAAGTGCCCCCTGAAGTTCTGCCCCCGAAAGCGCAAGTATGATATTTAAATGCCCCTCCACCAACATCAAATTTGCCATCTGTAGAAACGCTTACACCACCATCTTCACCATCATCCTGCGATTGATGAAATATATTAATATCAAGATGTTGAGAGCCTGCAAGAAATGCACCGTCATGATTATTGTTTAAATTAAGAGTGCCGTTGCTTCTAAATTCAAATTTGCCAAGGCCGGTAAAGGATCCTGTTATAAACTCGAGAGAATCATCAAATGAATAACTTAACCCAGAAGTGCTTTCATTTGTAAATACCAACGAAGGCGCGTTAGGTGTACCATCTGGTATTTTTAATTTTTGCCCAGTCGTTCCGGATATTGTTAAATTGGCGGAGGAAATGGATAAATCACTTGTAAAGGTTTTGGTCCCAGCTATTGATTGAGATTCAGTTTTATTTACTGCAAATGGCGCATCTGCAGTTACCAATGCACGAAAGGTTGGTTTGAAAGAAGTGACTCCAGAACTCGGACCAGCAAAAATTAGATTGGGGCTTTGAGTTCCTAGCAGAAAATTTAAAATTGGATCATCAGCGGTTCCCGTCAATGTTACTGTATAGACTGGCGGGGTAACGTCACCTGAAAGCGTAAGTGTTTGAACTGGTTGTGCCTTAGTTAATAAATAGGGCAAGCATAAAATTAGAATAAAAATAGTTTTCATTTTATTATATTTATTAAATTAGCTACAGAAATTCCATTTGCTGAAATTATTACGGCGGCAACTCCTGTAAATGAATCGTTCAGTTTAATTTGTAAAATATCATTTTGTTTAAAATGCTTTGTGTAAATATTTTCGCCAAATAAATTTACGACCTCTATTATAATAGATGTGGAAATTTGACTGCTTATTGATATTTCAAAAATCCCACTATTGGGATTAGGATAAATTGTGAAAGAAGTGAAATGGTTATTTAGTATTTCAACAATTCCCTCATCAACAGTACCGTTGCAATTATCATCCAATCCATTTAATATTTCTTCTGATCCGGGATAAATTAATGGATTTGAATCATTACAATCAGTTGAATCTATACAAAAACCCGTAATTTCAAAGAGACAAGAAATGGTATTTATAAAAACATCCCCAAAATTATCATTATCTGTATCAATAAATAAATTATAAAGTGGCAATCCTTCATCAATTAATTCATTGCAATTATCATCCATTAAATTACATATTTCACTAACTCCAGGCTAGATTAAATTGTTTAAATCGTTACAATCGGTACTATCAGAAAGGTATCCGGAAATTTCAAAATAACAGGTCAATGTGTCTGAGAATACATTTCCATAGCCGTCCATGTCTGTATCGAAATATAAAGTAAACATGAGGAGACCATCATCAATTTCACCATTACAATTGTCATCAAGAGAATTGCAAATTTCCAATGCTCCAATGTGAATTGTTGAGTTTGAGTCATTACAATCAAATGAATTTGTTACATAGCCATCAGGCGGAATACATGCTGTTATCGTATCTGCAATGTTTCCAAAACCATCACTATCATTGTCTACATAAAATACATTTGTAGTAACGCAGCTATCAGGAAAAATCTTTACTACCCAAAAATCGGCATCTCCAATATTTACTACCGTTTTATTTCCTGAAATTTCTGAAAAAGAATAACCACCGAGAACATATCCGCCAGTAAAAGTTTGGTCTAAACTAAGTAGAACATCGATAGAATTACCTCCAAGAGTTTTGTCCCACACAATATTTCCTGATGTATTAAGTTTTACAACCCAATAATCATTTTGTCCAAAATTTGCTTCTGTTTTATCACCAGAAATGCCTGATATTGAAACACCACCTAAAATATAACCTCCATCAAATGTTTGATAGAGACAAGAGAGTGCATCGTTATAATCTCCACCTATAGTATTTTGCCATATTATTTCACCGAAAGAATCTAATTTCACAACCCAAAAATCTAAATACCCGAACAGACCAATACTCGGTTCAGATTTATCTCCTGAAACGTCAGACGCTGAATATCCACCCAAGATATAACCGCCATCGATAGTTTGTTCAATGTCAAGTAACGCATCATCAAGATTTCCCCCGATTGTATTTTGCCATTGAATATTTCCACCTCCATCAAGCTTTAAAACCCAATAATCATAACCGCCATAACTTGTTTCGGTTTTATCTCCCGATATGCTAGAATTTGACGATCCCGCTACTATATATCCCCCATCAAAAGTTTGTTTAATAAAAACTCCCCATAACCCATCGCTATTGCTTCCGCCAATTGTTTTGTCCCAAGTCACATTTCCCATACTATCCAATTCAATAATCCAATAATCTACATCACCTTTATTGGCTTCCGTTTTATCACCAGAGATACCGGAACTGGAAGTGCCAGACAAAATATACCCACCACTTAAAGTTTGAGCAATGGATAAAATTTCATCTGCAGTTCCACCGATTGTATTCTGCCATTGAATTATCCCTATGCTATCAAGCTTTATTATCCAATAGTCATTTGCCCCAATCAAGTTTTCAGTTTTATCCACTGAAATACCTGAAGCGGAATACCCCCCCAAAATTAATCCTCCGTCCATTGTTTGTTGAATACTAAACAATCTATCCTGTCCACTACCTCCGATTGTATTTTCCCATTGCACGTTGCCATTACCATCCAATTTTACAGGCCAATAATCATCACTTCCAATATTAATTTCTGTTTTATCTCCGGTATTTTAAGAATTTGAATACCCACCTAATATATAACCGCCATCACTGGTTTTTTTGATAGAATATAGTACATCAGACAAACTACCCCCAATTGTATTCTGCCATTCAATATCCGGTGCTTGAGCCAAGCAAATGAGGGGCAGATAAATTGAAAATAAAATTGCTTTTAATCGTTTCATTGAATGATAACTATGTAAACAAATATACAGATATTTTTAGTTTTATTTCCTGAACTATCAGAATTTGAGCTTCTTGCCCTAATAAAACCTCCGTCTGTAGTTTGCTTTAATTCATATAAATTATCAATTCCCTCACCTCCAAAACTATTTTGCCATTGCATATTACCAACCGAATCAAGTTTTAATATCCAGTAATCCTGGTTGCCATAACCTGGTGTAATTTTATCGCCATATAGTCCGGATTACTATGAGCCACCAACTATATATCCACCGTCACGAGTTTGAAATATTGATAATTCATCTGATGATATCCCCTCAATTGTATTCTGCCATTGTATTTCTAGAGCCTGAGCAAAAGTACCAACTTTACAAAAAAGCAAGTAAAAAAAATAAGTATTTTCATCATGAAAATTTCAGTAAGTAAAGTTACAAAATTTATTGACATGGTTGCAAAATACAACCTCTCGCTTTCCATTCAGACATATTGGTATCCTGCATAAATGTTGTTGAACTATTGGCTATAACAATTAGCAGTGGAAAGAGCGTAAGAAAATTTTGAGCATTTATTAGAGATATCCTTCCGTTTTATCCACTGATAAATTCGAAACTGAATACACAAAAATTGACAGTTATTTCAACGGTTACTTTAAGTTGTCAGGCAGCACTAAACCATTGGATATAACATCGTATTTGTGTAACAATAAAAATATTTTTTCTGTATCTAATTCAAATTGCATCATACTTCTTCGATTTAAAAACAATTGCATTTTTTCCTGTTTTTTTTAACGGCCCTTTTTTAAATCTTGCAGAAAGTTCCATCAGTGCAAACATTTTTTTCATTCTCTGTTCAGGAGATAATAACAAATTTTCTTTGCGCCTTAGTTGCGCTATTTGTTCTTCTGCAAGAGGAGGATCATATACTGTAAACTTTGCCATTGGAAGTTAAAGTTAAGAAAAAGTTTATTTTTATGGATAAGGTAACTTCGCATCTCACACCAAGGTTAGTATTTCTCAACAATTCACTGGTGGAGTTTTATTTCAGTTTTAAAACCTTCATCACATCCATCCTATAACTTTTCCCAATCGGAATTTTTTCTTTGCCAACTTCCAACATATTTCCATTAAGGGCATCTATTTTTTGAAAATTTACGATATAAGATTTATGTATACGCATAAATTCATTTGCCGGAAGAATTATTTCCATGTTTTTCATGGTTTCAAGGGTTATAATGCGTTTATCTTTGGTAAAAATGCTGACATATTCGCGAAGTCCTTCCACATAAAAAATATCATCAAAATTTATTTTTATTTGTTTGTAATCCGACTTTACAAACAGGTGTCGGGCTTTTGGAAGTTGCTGTGTTATCTCTGAAACCAATTGTGGTATTTGCCCCGAACCGGATTGCTGTTTTTTATAATTGTTCCATTCGCAGGCTTTATTCACTGCCTGCACAAACCGTTCAAAGGCGATGGGTTTTACTAAATAGTCGAGAACATCTAATTGAAATCCATCTAAAGCATATTCGCGATATGCAGTGGTTAAAATAACTGCCGGACGAGTTTTAATGATCTTCAACAATTCTAATCCTGTGAGATCGGGCATTTGAATATCGAGAAATAAAATATCTATATTTTCTTTTTGCAGAATTTCCAGCGCACTTAAAGCATTGCTGCATTTGGCAACAATTTTGAGCTGCGGCATTTTTAAAACATAATCTTCCAACAAACGCTGCGCTAATATTTCATCATCTACAATTAAACAGGTGTAGGTCATTTTATTTGAATTTTGAGATCAACAATAAATACATTATTTATAGTTGCGATGGATAAATGATGTTTGGAGGGATATAACAATTGCAATCGTTTTTGGACATTGTCCAAACCTATTCCACCGGCGCTATCTTTTCGGGTTTGTGCAGGTGCAATGGTATTTTCAATATGAAAGTGCAATACTTCAGGTTCCACTTTTATAGATGCATTTAAAATTCCGGCTTTATTTTCCAATACATCACCGTGTTTGAACGCATTTTCAAAAAAGGGAATAAAAAGAAGTGGTGCAATTTTTATCTTAGCAGTATTTCCTTCTACCTCAAAAACTATATTGTTGAGCGATTCTGATTTTAATTGTTGCAAATCGAGATAGTTTTTAATATAATCTATTTCATTTTTCAACTCCACAATAGTTTCATCACTTTCATATAACATGTAGCGCATTAAACCGCTGAGTTTTAATATTTGCGGCGCGGCAGCTTTTCCCTCCAGATAGGTGAGGGAATAAATATTGTTTAATACGTTAAATAAAAAATGAGGGTTTATCTGTGCCTTTAAAAATTTTAATTCTGCTTCCAGTCGGTGGCGAAGCAGTTCGGTTTCCATTTCCTTTTTATCATACCATTCTTCCAGAAGTTTTAAAGTTGTAGTAATGCCCAACATAATTATGCTGCTTAATAAAATAGTTCCATAGTGTGCTGTGGAATACATTACTAAGGGATTATTTTGAGTATTGCTAAAAAGGGTATCAATATATGCCCGAACTGGAGCGGTGACGATGATCAAAAAAAGAACAGAACCGGCATAATTTAAATATTTTTCTTTGAATAAATATTTTCCCACTAAAAAATAAAGATTAAAATAAACCAAAGGCGCAAGAACCGCAGCATTTACAATGTTTCTTAGCAGCGCTTGTTCAAAGCCTAAAAATCGGGCAAACACCATCGTTAATAGAACAAGATAAAATAACCAGAACAAGATATGCCAGAGCGGTTCGTATTTCTTCAGAATATTGTTCATGGAACAAACATAGAAAAAATAGCTGTTTTTATGGGACAATTTTCTATAAACAACCATACTTTATCTACGAAACACAATTGGGAAACTACAACGTGTTTCAGTCAAGGCATTTTTTTATTGTTGAACGATATCGCGTTTTTGTAGTGATGTTGTATCACTATATAGAATATATTTTTCTTGCCATCACCTCTGCAACATCTTTGCTACAACAAAAACAATAACTATATGAAAAATTTAAATCTAAAAACAATTGTATTCCTGAGCGTTTTAAGCCTCAGTGTTATTTCCTGTAAAAAAGAGGAGCCTGTTGACGACAACACCGATCCGGGTTCGGCAAAAATGGTTGCGGAAACAACTAAAACCTACGATGATGTTGTTACTATGACCGAGGAGGCAACTTTAATGTATATGGAAGATCCCACTTATGATACCTACACATTCGGAACCTGTGTTACTGTATTACACGATGAGGTAAATACCGTACTCACTTTTGATCTCGGAACAACCGGCTGTACCGGATTAGATGGACGCACTCGTAAAGGAAAAATAATTGTTGATTACAATGGAATTCCACGTGAACCCGGTTCAACTTTAAGTATAACACTGGATAATTATTCTGTAGATGGTTATGCTGTAACAGGAACATTAAATTATAATACCATAAATTATAATGATTCCGGCGATCTGGAGATGTCATACTCGGTTGAAAACGGAGAATATACGGAACCCGATGGAAGTATAGTTACCCTCGAATGCAGTCGCACGGTTACCTGGGTGGAGGGAGCCGGAAGTGAAAATTTGTACGATGATGTTTTTGAAACAACAGGTAATTTTTCCGGTTCGGTAGACGGATCTGTTTATAGCGGAGAAATATCAGAAACAATAGTGTTTAAATCCTCTTGTTGGCTCGACGGAATTTATTATCCTGTAAGTGGCGAATGGACACTCGGTTTTCCGGATGCCATTAACCGATCAATTAATTATGGAGATGGTGAATGTGATAAAGATATAGTTATCCGAATCGGCCTCATTAATTATCCATATACATTGCCCTAATGGTTGTTATGCTGAATCAGGTGCGGATTTGAAGGATCTGCACCTGTTTTTTATTGGGTAATTTATTAGTTGGGTAATTTGATAATTGATTGACACAGTGCCTTTTAATTTACGTATTATGTTTCATTTTCCACTCTACGATTATTGGTCAAACTGGTTAATATCTTTTTTGATATGGATAATTCGATATTTAATAATTGCAGGAATTCCGTTTTTAATATTTTATATTGTATTTCCCAAAATGTTTTTGCATAAAAAAATACAATACAGAAAACTTAAAGCATCTATTATTGAAACGGAGATCGCCTCGTCTGTTGTGAGCTTTATCATTTTTGCGGGTTTCATGGCAAGCATCATAATTTTTAATCAAATGGGGTATACCAGAATTTATGCAAATGTTGATCAATATGGTTTTTGGTATTTGCCGGTGAGTTTTATATTGATGCTCATAATTCACGATACTTACTTTTATTGGATACATAGGATGATGCATCTTCCGATATTGTTTAAATATATTCACGCACACCATCATCGGTCAAAATCACCTACGCCCTGGGCTGCATTTTCTTTTCATCCGGTAGAAGCAATTTTGGAATTTATATTTATTATTCCGGTGGTGTTTGTTTTGCCGTTACATTTATCTGTTTTTATTGTTTTTGCGTTTGTAATGACAATAATAAATGTATTGGGACATTTGGGATACGAATTATTTCCAAAATACTTCTTAAAAACCCCTAGCGGAAAATTATTTAACACTGCTACGCATCACGATATGCATCATCATTATTCCAAAGGAAATTACGGATTGTATTTTAATATTTGGGATAGGTTGATGAGGACAAATCATAAAAGATATATCGAAGAATTTGAACAAAATGCAAACAAAAAAGTGATGATTAATTTGGGCCGAGAACCCGCACTACCGGCAGGGCGTGATGCAAAAGGGGCGTAACACAACAGTAAGTTTCTTTAATAATTAAATGTTTTCAGTGCTTTCGATTTTATTGCCGTAAATGCGACAACCAATAAAGTAACGCTGCCACCAAAAATAACACTGGGAACTAATCCCAGAAGTTTTGCTGCCACTCCACTTTCAAATGCACCTAATTCGTTGCTGCTGCCAATAAACATGGTATTAACTGCACTTACCCTTCCGCGCATGGAATCCGGTGTGAGAATCTGAATAATATTTCCTCTTATTATTACACTTATACTATCAAATGCTCCATTGAGAAATAATAAAAAAAGCGATAAATAAAAACTGGTGGAAATTCCAAATAAAATAATGGTGATTCCAAATCCGCCAACGGCATATAATAAAGTGATGCCTACTTTGCCGGGCATTTTATTAAGTGTGATATAGGTCATGGTAACAACGGCACCTAGTGATGGCATTGCGCGTAAAATTCCCAATCCCTGCGGCCCACAATCTAAAATGGTATCAGCAAAAACCGGTAACATGGCAACAGCTCCGCCAAATAAAACAGAAAACATATCAAGGCTTAATGCACTTAAAATAATTTTATTCTGAAAAACAAAACGCACCCCTTCTTTTAATCTTCCATAGATCGGTTCTGTATTATTTTTTTGAACGATAGGTTTCGGTTTAATAAAACTCATCATAATTGTTCCTAAAATAATGCAAACTAAAATTGTGCACATGGAGAAAGTCATTCCAAATCCTGCATAAATAAATCCCCCCAAAGCAGGCCCAATAATTGCACTCATTTGCCAGACTGTGGAACTCATGGTTGATGCTTTAATCAGCATTACATCTTTTATTTTTTTAGATTCTCCGTCTCTTAATTCTTCTTCATCAATATTGTCGAGAATATTTGGATCTACTATATTTTTTTGTGAGTCTTTAGAAATGTTACTTCCTGTTCCGGGATGAACAATCTGAGCAATAAAAGCATTTGCCGTAGGGCCATAAAAACCGCGTGCAAGTCCGGTTGTAAAAATGCATAGATACATGAGATTAACTGTAACCGTATCGCTATTGAGCTCCCGCATGTATTGCGAGGTGAAAATGGTTAATGCCAATGAAGAAAGAAACATCCCGATCATTGCCGCGATCATAATGTTGCGTTTATTGCCTATATCGGCAAGATGACCTGCATAAAGCGCAATGCTGATGGCGGGAACTGCTTCCGCGAGACCTATTAAACCCAGTGACAGTGGATCTTTTGTGATATTGTAAATTTCCCAACCGGCAACCACGTATTGGATCAAAAATCCAAAAGTGATAAATACCCGCATACTGAGGAAGTAGCGGAATTCTTTGTTCTGAATTGGAGATGCCGTGGTCAAATATTTTTAGATTTTTTGGTGTTTTTGCAAACGTAAAGGTAAACGCCAAATAATTCATTAGAAAATAATTCCTTGAGATTGAACCTGGTTAAAACACGATCTGCAAGTGATTCCATTGTGCCAAAGTGATGCTTCTTTTGTAATTTTGTTTCCGGAAAACCAAAAACCACTGACATGGACCCGAAAAAATTACAATCGGTGCAAAATCTTGCGGTAACTACACTCCTTATATTATTAATTTTTTCAGCAGGATTTATGTGGGGTGAATTTAAAAAGGTAAGTAAATTGGATCAGGATGATTCTTCCGCAAATGCCATTTTGGCAAATATTGAACCCGTATACAAAACAGGAAGCACCGATGCAGGCAAAAAACTTTATCAAGCGAAATGCCAGCGCTGTCATCTAGTTGACAGGAAAATGACCGGTCCTGCTTTAATGAATGTAAAAGACCGTTGGAGTGACTCCACGCATTTATATTCCTGGATAAAAAACTCTCAATCCTTTTTGTCAACAGGAGATAAATATGCAAATGATCTTTTCAGACAATACAACAGCATTATGCCGGCATTTCCGGAATTAACGGAGGAGGAGATAAGAGAGATATTGTATTATGTTGATCCGGAATAAATTAAATAGTTAAGATCATTTTTTCTTCAGCATATTAAACATATCCAGTTGTGATAGCGCTGTGGGTTTATAAACAAGTTGATCTCCATCCTGAGTGCGCTCATAAATGGGAATATCTAAATAATTTGCAAAAAACTGTGCCTGAATTAAATTTTCGTCGCGTTCTATAGTTACATATACAATGTGATCGTTCTCTCCTTTTGTGATGAGAAATAACTGATAATAAAAGTAAATATCGGCATCAAAAAAGATACTGGGACCTCGCTTCCTAAAACCGCTATGTGTGCGCCACCAATTTTTATAGGAGGTATCTTTTTTAAGGAGAAAATAATCGGGAGTTTCCAAGGGTTTCCATTTACCAAATCGGCATATTCCATGACTATAATATTTTCGATATTTTCTTTCGTAAAAATCAATTTCATTACCTGTTTCAAAATATCCTGAAATATATAAAATGTTACTACTGAAGCCGATACTTAATAGTGCCAAAAAACTATTTTGTATAAAAAGGTAATTAAATAAAGAAAAGGGAATAAATACCCAAAGGAAAATTAATAAAAGCGTAAACATAATTGCAGGAAAAACGCCTTGGGTTAAAGAATAATCAAACTTAAAGGGATCCTTATTATTGTAATTTTTCATTATTCCTATGTCGGTCGATGTCTCTGTTTGTTTTCTTTTCCAAGTTTTTTTGTAAAGCGTCTGTCAGGTTTACTCCTGTTTGATTTGCAATGCAGATAAGCACAAAAAGAACATCGGCAAGTTCATCGCCAAGATCTTTATCGGTATCTGAATGCTTAAAGGATTGTTCTCCGTATTTACGTGCAATTATTCGCGCTACTTCTCCCACTTCTTCGGTGAGCATTGCCATATTCGTGAGTTCATTAAAATATCTTACACCCGTGGTAGTTATCCAGGCATCGACGGTTTGTTGGGCTTGTTCAATTGTCATAATAATTATTTAATTATTTCCGGTTGTGTTTTCAGCGTATCCATTGCTCTGATACTTTCATCGTACCTGTGAAAATCGTTCACGATCAAACTATCGTCGGGGTTTTCATAGGCCTTCACTATTTTTTCGGTATACACTTTATCCTTTTTATAGGTGCCGAATAAACTGTAAATTCCATAATTACCCGCAACTAACAATGCTACTGCAATAAAAATAGATAATAAAGAACGGAAAAACAAGGGTTGAATTAATTGTTGAAAGGTTTCTTTATCTTCTAATTTTAATTTTTTATAATATAAAAACAAAAACAGCATCAAACCAATACCGGACGAAATACTTACCGTTAATAATTCTTTATCCATTTGAATTAATAACGTGCGGCACATTACTGCAATAACTGTGATGGAAACCGACCACAATCCGAAAAGATACATTAATCGCATAATGCGGCCTACTCTTAATTTATCCAAAAAAACCAGAATTCCGGAAGCGAGATAATAAAAAGAAAGCGATGCGAAAAATATCATACTTATTCTTTCCCCATAATTCTGCATATTAGGTTTTAGGAATAGAAATAATATCGTCAGCACGATTAGGATGTATTCGAAATATTTTGAGAAGAATTTTTTCATTTTTGCCGCTAAGTCGCGAAAGTTTCGTGTTTGGTAAATTTATTCTTTATTTTTTGTGTCAATAATAATTGTTACCGGGCCATCATTAATCAAAGAAATCTGCATATCTGCTCCAAAAACCCCTGTTTGTACGGTATTTGGAGTTAATTGTTGAACTGCACCTATAAAATTTTCATACAAAGGTATAGCAATATCCGGTTTTGCACTGCGAATAAATGAAGGGCGATTGCCTTTTTTGGTGGAAGCGAATAAAGTAAATTGACTAACGATCATTATTTCCCCATGTACATCTGTCACACTTTTGTTCATGAGGTCGTTTTCATCGGCAAAAATGCGGAGCAAGGCTATTTTTTGGGAAAGCCAACTGATGTCTTCTTGTGTATCCGTTTCTTCTATTCCCAAAAGAATTAATAATCCGTGCTGAATAGCCGAAAACGTTTTTTCGTCTATTGTAACTGTTGCTTTTTTTACTCTTTGTATTACGGCTCTCATTTTATATTTTCTCCCAAAGTTATTTTTAAATTACAGAATACATTTTATTTTTCTTTGCGCCTTTGCGAGACATTTTTTTTCACGCAAAGGCGCAAAGTCGCAAAGATGCGGTATGTGTTTAAAATGCGTATTCCATTTTATATTTAATCACGTAACGTTATTTTTATATTACAAATTACATTTTATTTTTCTTTGCGCCTTTGCGTCTTTGCGAGACACTATTTTTTTTTCACGCAAAGGCGCAAAGTCGCAAAGATGCGGTATGTGTTTAAAATGC
>CAZXBG010000088.1:0-17540 GCA_964638865.1 uncultured Chitinophagales bacterium
GAATGTGATCTATGAAATTAGGTCGTATTGAGCTAGAAGTCATCTTTTAATTAAAATAAGTGTGTTTTTCGATTTAGCAATTTAATTTAGTCTATGGAAGGAATTAAAGAATGTTTTTTAAAAATCGCAGCAACTAATAACTTTGATACTGCGTTGAGCATAATATTTATAATTGCTTTGTATTTTCTTTTAAAATTAATAAGGGATCCATCATAGAAATTAAACAGATAAAAAAAACGACCAGTCATTAAAAATTATATCTAATAAAAGTAAATATTCGCCGATCCACTTCTTTCAAGATTAAATACCTTTTCCGCTTTTCCTATATAATTAAAGTTAAATTTTTTTTCATAGTAAGCAAGTGGTGAACTGCACTTCAAAATTATCAAATAATTTCCTTAACTGTAGATTTCCAATTTTGTGGTAGCAGCTCGCTGATTTGTGATAGTTTGATATCGTTTATTTTAAACCCAGATTACGCAATAGAAATTAAATGCATTAATTTGCGGTCAAAATCCTAATGCGTAGCATTAGAAAAAATTAGCGTATGGTATTTGATATAAGCTATACCAGTAAAGAGATTACACCATGGGGTGGAATGGTTTTTTTGAAGCAAATGCTGCAAAAAATCGACTTCAGGTCGTTTATTGAATCTAATACCGATTTGCCCGAATCAAAATCAAACAGAGGGTATAAAACAGCAACTATAATCGAAAGTTTTATAACCAGCATTTGGTGCGGAGCCAATAGGTTTATGCATACTGAGGTTACCCGTCATGATTCTGCATTAGGGAGGATTTTTGATTGGAAAGAAACGCCTGCACAAGACACTTACAAACGGTTTTTTTCAAAATTCAATCAAGCAACAAACCAAAAAGTAAGTGACTGTTACTATTCCTGGATATTCGATAATTTCAAATTTGACAATTTCACTTTAGACATCGATTCAACGGAAATGACCCGCTATGGCGAGCAAGCAGGGGCTAAAAAAGGCTATAATCCGGCCAAAAGAGGTCATCCTTCGCACCATCCATTAATAGCCTTTATTGCAGATGTAAAGCTTGTTGCAAACATGTGGCTGCGCAGCGGCAATACGTCTTCTGCCAATAATTTTTTATCTTTTTTAGACGATACATTATCAAAACTAAAAAACAAAACAGTAAGCTTAATCCGTTTAGATAGTGGCTTTTTCAACGCCGATACTTTAGAATATTTAGAAACAAAACCAATGGATTACATCATTGCTGTTAAGTTTACGCATCCTATACAAAGATTAATTCATGATAGAAAAAACTGGGTTGTATTAGACACAGGGATTGAAATTTGTGAGCAAATGTATCAAAGTCAATCATGGGAAATACCAAGAAGGATAGTCATTGTAAGACAACGATTAAAAGACAGACCTCAAGCTCCCGGTAAACAATTAAATCTATTTGCAGAAGAAGAAATTTACAACAACTATCGCTACTCAGCCTACGTAACAAATATGAAATTAGCTCCTGCTGAAATATGGAGACTATACAGAGGCAGGGCCGAAGCAGAGAACAGAATTAAAGAATTGAAATATGATTTTGGCTTTGACAGTTTTAATCTCAAAGATTTTTATGCTACCGAAGCCGCTTTGACATGCGCTATGTTAGCGTATAACTTAATGGCCTTATTCAGAACATTTGTGCTGCAGGAAAAGACACAAAAAACATTATCTACGCTACGATATAGAACATTTACAATCGGTGCATACTTTGAAAAAATCAATAACAAACTGGTGTTAAAAATAGCACTCAACAGAAAGCGAAGAGCTTGGTTTTCTGGTTTATGGAACCATGGAAAAGTGTTTGAATATCCATTCGTTTTTTCTAATGCGTAATCTGGGTTAAATGCAGTTTCCTGATAAGTTTCCGGATGCACTGCTTTAAAATTTTCGGAACAGGATCGCTATGGTAACACCACCTTGAGTAGTTGTTTTGCCATCACTAGAAAAATTCATATAGCTGCTATATTTTCTGGCTTACCGGTTCGTCTGGCAGAGGATGGAATATCATTCAACGCGGTCAAGTTGGTTCTGCTTGAGCGGAATTTCCAGTTTATTTCATTTCGAAATTTTAAATTTTTTTGTTATATAATTATCTAAATTTAGTATAATACTGCAAGATAAAAAAGTTAAAATCAATCCGATTAAAAATAACATTACACCAATTATATATGAAATAAACGTAAACTTTCCCAATAATACTACTCCAAAAATTGGGACAGTCCTAGTTGTTACTTTCTCACCCAAAGTAAGTTGCTTAGTGGTTGGAGGAGACCTGTATTCGACAACTCTACTATCAATTAATATATTATAGGTATACAGGTATTTATTATCTTTTCTCTCAATTTCCTTAACTGTCACTTGTTTATAATCACCCATACATAAATAAGTAGTTTCATACAAAAGATATTCCCCATATTTATAATTTATAGCAATAAAACCCAGTATTAAAATGAAATATCCAAACTTATCACAAAGTTTATTCATATTATTATCACTTATTTTATTACTTCCTTTGCAACCTCCACAGCAGATAGTGTTACCAAAATTTCCCCGGTTGATTGAGCTGGCTTTTCTACTATATACTGAATAAAGTTGATTTCACTTACCTTTAAATCCATCCAATCCTGACTGACTTTTTCGAGTTTTCGTTCTAATTGTTTTTTCCCAATTTTCGCTCCTGTTTCTCGTTCTAAATTCTTTTTCAGATGTTTAGTTTGAAAATCAATAAATGTTTTTAATTCTTTATCTGTAAAGTCTTTGAGCATTTTGTCGCCTACTTTACGCATAAATTTTTCAGTTACTTTACCCGCTGCAGCAGCAGCAAAACTTCCAAATAAACTGCCAACCCCAGCAGCTATAAAACTTTCATTACTCCAATCAATAGAAAGACTATTTAAATGACAATTAATTCATCTTTATTAAAAAATAGAAAGTTGAATTAGTTATATTGACGAACAAATGTATTTAAGCGACCATTCTGGTAAGTATGTTTTATTTTACTTAATCCCCCAAAGCACTAATAAACTGTCCGCCTCAACTCTATTCAACTTAATCCCTTCAGGGTGACTTTTATCACTTAAATTGCATTGCCAGCTATTATCATAAAAGCGGTAGGTTATGTATAATTCATCAACAAAATTTCCATCTAAATTTCTATGCATTCCAAAGCCTATAAATCTATTCTCCTCATATTTAATATTCAACAATGTATCCAACACGACCTTTTTATGTGAATAATAAGGAAATCCATTGTTCTCTTTTTTAATTGGTTCCCATACAATCAGGCGAGAATTACTTACAGATATTTTCCAATCTTCAGGCAAAATTGGCAGTCCTACTTCTTTTCGAGCCTCATTGAATCTAATACCATAAGACGAGTTTAATGTGCTTACTGACTTGCAATTTGCAAGGAACGCAAATATTAAAATATAATAGAATTTCATATTATTTTGTTATTGTAATAATTTCTTCCCAAGTCCAATTTTGCTTAATGTTCCCCCCGAGTTTTATTCCTTCCCCTCTTTCTTTATTATCAATTACACTGTCATGTTCTCCACTCTTATCATTATCTTTTCTAAGTCTTGTTGCGCTTTCCCACGAAGAAGTATTGTTTACAACGAATCTAATAGTATATGAATCACCAGTGTATGCAACAATAGACATTTCAACTTTATGCCAACCTAGAAACGATGTAGCAATATTATTATCCTTCATTCCTTCATCAAATTCCTTTTGGTCATATTCCCATTTATAACCTTCTAATACTTTTTTTCCAGCTTTAATTTGCGCAATTGCACTTGCTCTTGCTTCTATAATACTTTTTTGTGTTTGAAGACTTTTAGTCGTAAAAGCATCCTTCCCAAAACTTATAGTATTGTTTTCAAATTCCCCTAATTCATATAACCAAATTCCAGTTAAATGAAACCAAGTCAAATCATTGTGGTTTGGGTCTTTTGGAATACTTGCTTTAATATTTGCTTTGGTCGGTCTTAAAGATTTATTTATTATAGTAACCGCAAAGGGGAACATCTTAAGATGGAATTGAGCAGCTATGTGTTGCTTTCGAGCAAAATCAGCCAATTCTGTAATTCTTGAAGCTCTGTAATCTTTATTAGGTCCATCAGGCCCCCCTTTCCCATTGATGTCAATAATAGAAATGGGAGAATTACTATAATATGCATATTCACTTTGCCAAGGGTATTCACCTGACCTTGGGTCGGTACTTAGAAATCTAGCCAACTGTGAATTATATATCCTCGCTCCAAAATCCAAAGCATTATCATTTCCAGCAATTTCATCATCGCTCTCTTTTCCATTAAACCCATACCTATACTCACTCCCAATAATCCATCTCCTCCCCACCATCATCATCCCAAACGAACTGTAATCCAATTGGCTCGTATCATCAGGTGTATATATCTCTCCCACGTTTTAAAACTAACCCAAAAATTGCATTTTTAACATATTTCAGCGTATTTTAAATTACAGTAGCTATTCTTTTTTCTTCTACCAAAAATCAACAGAATGGGCTGAACTCTCTAACTAAATCTATATTTAATTCTCTCTATTCTCCCAATCCATTTTCTCCATCTCAAATTTAATTTCCCCCTTTCCATAATTTCCAACTTCGTTCCATCCTGCTTTTCGGTAAAATTTTTCGGCGCGGGTATTCGGGGAAGTGCTTAACCAAACTGTTTTATCCGTTTTTGAAAAATACCAGTTTAACATGGTTTTGTGCAATTGTTTTCCAATACCCATTTTTTCATAATCAGGCATAATAAATAATGCCCAGATATTATTTTCCCGCAGATCGGCAATTGCAAATCCCACCACCGTATTGTCTGTTTCGTAAATCCAACCTTTACCTCGTTTTGTAATAAATTCTTCACAATCAGCATCGGTTACCAAAGCCGGATCCGACAAAATATTCTCCTTTACAGAATGGCGGATGATTTGAATTTGAGGGATATCAAAAATTGTTGCTTCTTTAATCATTCGGCTTTAAAGTTAAAAAATAATTATTAAAATCAGTGAATGCATTAAACACCTCATGAAAAAAATATCCCCATCAAAAATGCATTCTGATGAGGATATATTATTAAAGAATAATTAAAAAAATTACAAATCCAATTTGCCGTATTGTAAGTTTTTACCTTTTTCTGCTGAAATGGTAAATCCTATTCCGGGAACCGGAAATGAGCTACTTGTTTCCAAAATTACATCAAGATCCTTCCCACGAAATAATTGAGTTTTTTCCCATTTGCCATCTTCACCTACAATAGCAATTGTTGCAAGGGCCTTGTTTTTATTTGTCATTGCCTTTACCTCTTTTAATGTTCTTGCATCGCTATTGTCTTTATGATCGTTGTACATCACATAAATATTGCCATCCTTTTCCATACTTAAAAAACTATTATATTTATATGCGCTTCTTATCATAGCACCGGTAAAGAAGTGAAAACTAATTGGGCCTATCCCGATAATTGGAGTACTGATAGAGCTGACTTGTACTTTTGGTATTGTAGATATCCATGTTATTTCCTGATTTGCATCAAAACGATATAATATTAAGTGATTAAAATAATAGGTTCTTGTCATCAAATTTCCATTATCGGTTTGTGACATAAATCGCTGTTCTGCAATTACATAACCGCTGCCATCAGGATTAACATTTATTTCACGCATTTTATATGCATTTAATTCATCAGCATCAAAAAATGAAGCTAAATTACCTGTGCGAACAATAGAAGTTTTTGTATAGATATCCATTGGTTTTAAATGTAAATCCAGACTACCTAAATCAACCGGATCTGCAATTGCAATAAAGGATCCCTCAATACCTTCGTTTTTACCTTTTGCCGTAAGATCATTATAGAAACCGGCTATTAAAAATTTTTCATTATCCACGAAACGAATACTGGCATTTGAAATAAACTTTCCCTCTAGGTCTAAAACTTTTTCAAGATATTTTTCGTTTTTACTCCTAAAAGAAAACATACTCGTAGAATATCTTTCCAGATTTTTACCTTCAATTCCTTCAATTGTAGCCAACAACATTACGCTACCATTTTTTTGAACTGCATATGACAATGGATTAAAACTGGAGTGCGCATACGGAAGGGTTGCCATGGTGGTCCATTCTGTTTCAAAAGTGCTCGTATTTACTACGGTAATTGATATTTGTACATCCTCATCTTTTCTCATATCCAAGTGTTCCACAATTAATAGTTTGCTGCTATCTGAAGAAAAGAAATAGGATACGTCATTTTTTTGTGAACTTTTTTCTACTTTGATTCCGGCTACTTTTTTAAGTTTGGTGCCTTCGGGTTTTCCTTTTAGGGAGAAGGTAGTTGCTCTCACATAAGTGGTTTTTTCACCGTTTTCAAAATCGGAGTACAAAAGATGAATTTTATTGTTCTTCATAAAGACGATATCCGCTTCGAATTTCTTAGACCCTGATATGAGTTCAGTGGATGACTCGAGGTTCATTTTATCATCAATATTGAGAAGGTAACCATTGTTTCCATCAATTTGTACCACATAATAGTGACCGGCATTCCATCCCAATGGAATATACGATGTGGTGCTACCGCCGTCTTTGGTTTGAAGACCCCACTGTACCTCCATGTCCTGGGCATTGAGGAGTGATAGGGAAGTCAGCATTGTAAGGAGTAATAATTGTCTGATTTTCATGTTTTTTTATTTTTAAATGATTAAAGTATGCACAAATATAGCAGTATTTATATAGCAGGGGCAATCTTCCATAATTTGCGGAGTTTACCATAGAGGTTGTTCTGCAGCGGGGTCATCCGGCTAATTTTCTTTTTTACTTTAGGCCAATTTGTCCGCAATTTTAACTAATAACAATTTATCGTGTTCCTTTATCAATTCTCAAAATCCTATTATCTTTGATTCTCATATCTTTAACCTATGAACTCCTTCCACAATCTTATTTTCGTTTTCTCTTTGTTCTTTATTGGGGCTGTTACTGCTCAGTCGCCGGAGGTTTCGCGGAAACCATTAGCAGAAAAAATAACGCAACTTGAAAAAGTATATCCGCAAACGGAAACTATTTCGCCATTTTCACCTGCGGAATATGATGAGCATATCAATGAACTAATCGTTAGGGAAGTGTCTTATTTCCATGTTGATTATACTTTGATCGATAACATTTTGCAGAATCATTTTGCGTATTTGGAAATAAGTATTCCCTGGAACGACACATCAATTATTCTGCAATTATTTCCATCCGAAATTTTTTCATCCACTTTTCAGGTGGTTACCTCCCAAACAAATAAAAAGGCAATTGATTATTCGCCGGGTTCATTTTATCGTGGCATCGTAAAGGATAATCCGGAATCGTTGGTGGCAATTAATTTTTTTAAGGATAATATTTCTGGTATTGTTTCCATTCCCGGAATCGGCAACATCACCATTGCACAATTAAAATCATCGCCAATTCATGTTATTTTTAATGATGCAGATCTTTTAATTCCAAACGAATTAAATTGTTCCACCTCGGAACCTGAAAATTTTAATTATAAAAAGAAGGAAAACGCAGATGCGAAATTATTGATCAGTCCTTGTGTAAAAGTATATATAGAAGCAGATTTCGAAATGTTTGAAGCTCAAGGAGGTGCAACAGAAACAGCAGATTATATTGTTGGTATGTTTAATATTTCCTCCACGCTTTTTTATAATGAAGGAATTACAGATGTAATTTCAGAAATATTTGTTTGGGTTACAGTTGATCCTTATCCTGTTACTTCCTCGTTTGATGCACTGGATTATTTTACAACATTCAGAACTGATTTTAACGGAGACCTTGCACATCTTGTAACTTTTGATGACGAAAATTTAG
The DNA here is from genome assembly GCA_964638865.1 of uncultured Chitinophagales bacterium. Taxonomy (GTDB): domain Bacteria; phylum Bacteroidota; class Bacteroidia; order Chitinophagales; family BACL12; genus UBA7236. The sequence goes on from CAZXBG010000088.1 coordinate 7,896, forward strand.
GTGGTGTTGCTTGGGTGGATGTACTGTGTTCTTCGTATAATTACGCTTATAGTAATATTGATGCATATTATGCTGATTTCCCGACCTATTCATGGACCGTGATGGTGTTTACTCACGAAATGGGACATAATTTGGGATCATCACACACGCATAATTGCGATTGGCCGGGAGGAGCAATAGATAATTGTTATACAACAGAAGGTGGCTGCGATCCGGGTCCCGCACCAATTGATGGCGGAACAATTATGAGTTATTGTCATCTCACCGGTTACGGAATTAATTTTGCAAACGGATTTGGTGAACTTCCCGGTGATCTCATTTTTGATGAGGTAAATGCTGCGCCTTGCCTCGGTGATTGTGATCTGCCACCAACAAATGATTGGCCATGCAGTGCAACGGTTCTTGAGGTGAATGAAAGTTGTATATTTTTTGAAGGTACTAATGTTGGTGCAATTAATTCTGTAGTGACTCCGGAAACTTGCGATGGCATTAGCAATGGCGATATTTGGTTTCAATTTACTGTTCCTGCAGAAGAATATGTAATTATTGAAATGGATAATGGTGCAATAATAAATGATATGGGCATGAGAGTGTATTATGGGTCATGCACAGATTTAAGTAATTATCCGGGAGCTTGCGTAGCCGATGGAAGTTCTTATGCCGATTTAATGCCGGGTTTTGAAGTGGTACTTGCACCGGCAGGAACCATAATATTTCTGCGTGTTTGGGAAGTAAATAATGATGCATTTGGCGATTTTTCCATTTGTGTTTATACAGAATGTAACGAATCAACGGAGCCGGAAGGATTAATTGCTACTGACACTGTTTTATGTGCTGAAGGAACAGTTACGCTTACCATAGATGGTGGTGCATTGGGTTCACTTTCCAATTGGATTTGGACCATCGAAGATTGTGAAGTAACACCGATTGGTTTTGAGGATAATTTAACCGTATCCCCTGAAATTACAACTACCTATTATCTTCAGGCTGATGGAGCATGCGGCACAACCGACTGTGTTTCCTTAACAATAGAAGTGGAATCAGTACCGGAAACTCCCGTAATTATAGTTGGCGATTGCCAGTTAAGTACCTACATATTAACAGATGCAACATATATATGGTATCTCGATGGAGAAATTATAATAGGGGAAACTGATAATTTTATTTCCATTGCGGAAAGCGGAAACTATTCCGTTTTAATTACGAGTGAAGGCGGCTGTTTTGCATTATCGAATGTTGTTTTTGTGGATTGTGAGCAGTTGGGAATTGATGCTATTATTTCTGCGGAGATAAAGATCTATCCTAACCCCGGTGACGGAGCATTTAATATAGAAATAAATGGTTATACCGGTGAACTGATGCTTCAGATTTTTGATATTTTTGGAAGGGAAGTGTGGAAACAAAACATATTTATTTCCACGCAGAATAATACTGTTTCCACGCAGAGTGCATTGGCATCGGGAGTGTATTTTTTACAGGTTAGGAATGCGGAAGTTGATGCAGCGGCTGTTTTGATTATTGAATAGTAACTTGTATTACGCCAAATGCTCACCACGTATTATCTTTTGTAAAAATACGCGCATGGATGAAAAATTATCATACTGCATCTCTTTGAAAGTAATAAGCCTACCATCACTTGTTGTAATTCTTATTTTATCGTTATTGCTTTTTGCTGTCACCCTGCCTTTGTTTGTAACGATGCGTGGAACATAATGAAATGTACTTAACTCAAAATATTGAATGGTGATGGTCTTTCGTGTTACAAATGTTGTAATTGTTAAATAACTTTCATAAAATACTACGCGACTCAGCGATAAAATAACATGTATGGAATAAGTCAGCCAAAAACATGCTATACTCACTGCTACAATTCTTGCAAAAGGATCATCACTGCGCATCAACGGAAAAAACAGAAGAGCAGCAAAGAAAAAATAAATAAAAATGGTAAGCACATATACTATACCTGTTTGTGAGCGGAGGAGGATGGATTCTTTCAATGGCAGAATATGGATTTGATATTATATTCTAAATATTTAAGTTGCTGCAACTCCTTTCTAATTTCCAATTCTATTAGTATAATGATGGATATAATTTTGAAATATTTGTAACAAAGTAAAGGGAATATTATTTTATTTATCGCATTATTCTACAAAAAGTAAAATAAAAGCCGGAAAATAATACTACTTCCCGGCCTTTAAGATCAAATTTTATTTTTTGTGAAACACTTTTTCTGCTGCCTCTTTCATCAGATCAATATCGAGGTTTTCTTTTTTGTGTACTCTTTCCGAAAATGCAATTCTCATTTCTTTAAATAATTCAGCATTGGAAAATATTTTACTTTTATCATAGTGAATTCTATTGCCACTGTGCATTCCAATTGCATCTGCAGCAGCCTCAATATCATGGTCGGTTCCGATATAGGTAAATGCCCAATTATGTGGTTTCAGCGCTTCTATCATCGCCTTGATCTCCTTTCCGTTAAACTCTTTTGATGAATTTTCTGCTCCGTCGGTCAGAATGGATACCAGTACGTTATGATTTGGTTTTCCGTAAATCTGATGTTTTACCTTTAAAACCGAACTTCCTATTGCATCCCATAGTGGAGTATTATCGGCAGGATTATAATTGCCTTCATGTAATGCAAAAGGTTCTGTTAGCAATTGGTTGAATGCGATCGTTTTTATTCCTCTTCCGTTAAAGGTAAAAAAGCTCAGCCGATGTTCCTGGTCGGGATTATCGCTAATCAATTGTTTATTGTGGCTCATAATCTCATTAAAAGTATCCATTGTTTGCCGGCGTATGGATTGCATGGAGCCGCTTTCATCCAAAATTAATAAATGATGAATGTGTTCTGTGGTTGTTTTTTTGTTCATAGCGTTTAATTTTTTTTGTTTAAAATACTGAAAATTGTGGGCAATGGCTAACTTTATGCTCATATTAATTGCAAAAATGCAAATATTAATTGCAATTTGCAAATATTTTGAGCAATTTTGCAAAAAGAATTATGGCTTACGGACAAAAATTCAAGGAAATAAGACGTTCTAACCTGTTAAGTCAGGTAGAATTTGCAAAACAGGTTGGTGTTAGCCGCAGTGTGATAAGCCAGATCGAGATTGACAAGATAAAACCTACATTGGAAGCGCTGACCAGAATTTCCAGACTTTTTAGTGTCAGTTTAGATTATCTGATGCTTGATGAAGAGCCTTTGCCGGAAAAGGATAAATTGAGTTATCAAGAACTTTCTGGGTTCAATTTGCCGTATTTGGATAAAAAGCCAAACGTTTTAATGGAATTTACTGCTGCAAGTTTGTCTCCGGGAAAGTTAACTGATAAAAGGATCAAAGAAATTCCCTATTTTTCTCTCCGCGATCGACCACATTTTGGATTCCGTTATGCGACGGAAGATATGCGTTCGAAACTTCCACATTTGCAACTACCCATTGACAGCATGGGACCTTTAATGGCCTTTGAAATTTTGGATGCAAGTATGCATCAAACTGAAATTGTAATTTGTAAACTCACCGATATTAATGCTATTCATGAACACCAATATGTTGTAATTGTGGCCTCGGATAAATTGTTAGACGGTATAATTGAAAAAATTGATAATAGAATACTCACTATTAATACTATACAATTACCTCTCTCCCAAATAAAGGAAATTTGGCAGGTGCAATTAGTAATTGCGCAACCGGATGTGCATAATAATTTAAAGGCGCAATTAAAAAAAATGGAATTGTTGTTGGAGGATTTGAAAAAAGAAGATGATGTTTAATGGGTTTTTACAGGAATAAAGAAACAATGTAGGGTGCCTTTATTGAACACGTAAGAGGCCGTCATTTCTATTAATTGACTCCATACAATGTTGCTGCTTAAAATCAAACTGGATATTATTAAAGTAAGGAGCAAAATGTTGCTCAAATCCCTTTGCTACGGAAAAAACACCATAGGTATCCAATTTAAATTTGTCTTCAATCCGTTCGCGTAGCATTCCAGGTACCGAATCTTTCATTATATGATATGCACCAATTTGTATGCAATAACCTGAGGTAGTATCCATTTGATAGATCTCTGAAAAATTGGCAAATAACATCCTTTCTCTATATTCGAGGTCTGCATTATAACCATCAATTTTTAGCCCATACGAATAAATATAGGAGCGTAATATTCTATATACTAAGTAATAGTCTTCCCGGTAATAATCTTTTAATGCATGCATCACATTCAATTGTTCAAAGGTCGATTTAAATGTATTCAAGACGATAAGATTTGCAGTATCTTTATTGTAAATACGGGCATCCCAAATATATTGTAAAAAAGGTCGTATTATTTCGTTTATCATTTTGCTGGTATCGATCAAAGTTGTTGGGAATACGATGTTATTGTAGGTGCGTTCACTTTTGGGTTGTTTTTTATTCAACAAAGTTGCATGCGGCTCATAAAAGGACAACCAAAACAACGCATTTATATCATTGAGGTTGTGATAAGATAAGTCCAGATCAATACATTTTAATTGGATATTGGTATCTTTTTTAGCAAGGTTATTAATGTTGTAAAGTTTGCCCAATTGATAGTCCTGATGTATAAAGTCGATCCACGCACTATCACCTGTTTCCATAAATTTTGTAAAATAATATTCCATATAAATTGGCGCCTCCACAATGAAATTTTTTACACCACAATTCAATACAAAATGTTTTATTATTTCATTTTCAGCAGCTAGCTGATGTTTAATTTGCGTTTTCCCGGCTCCCATTTTTGGATTTTCAGCAACATCGAGATGCCCTTCACCAATCATATAAATTTTCCTGTTTGTTGGAATTATATCCTCTGGGTTTAAACAATTTTCCTGCGCCTTACTACATGATGTTATCAAAAGTAAAACATTTATAAAAAGGTATATCCCAAAATTTTTAATTTGTTTACCCATAATCCAAAAGTACGTTTTTTGTTAATTAAAATTGCCATTTATTAGATATTTAGATATTATTAGAGTAGTTTTAGTCAGCTAATTCATTGATTATGCGTTATTTTTTGCCTTTCCTGATAATCCTTGTATCTAAACATAGTGCAATATTTGCCCAAAACCTTAAACCCGAAACTGTTTATGGCCCAAGTTGTACCTATAAATTTACGCCGCCTAGTGGATGGGTGATCGATAAAGAATCCGGCAAAGGCGAAGCCTTAGCCGTTTTTTACCCCATTGGCTCTACTTGGGTGTATGCCGATGTGGTAATGTACACCAACTATGTTCCCTTCAATGCAGAATATAAGACCACAACGGCAATTGTAGATATTGATATTAATGATGCTGCATTTACCTACTCACCAATTTCCATTGAACATGAAAATGATATCAGCGCCGGTGGAACTATAATGGCACAACTTGTTTATTATACCGGGTTTGTAATGGACGGTAAAACAATGTATCAGGCTAATGCTTATATTGCTACTCCACATGGATGCGTAGTGTTGATTTTATCTTCTGCTTATAAATCAATATTCTACGATTCTCTCCGTATTTTTGAAAAAATGGTGGCGTCTTTTGTTTTTGTAGAGTCGGTTAAAATGAAATAAATGTGAATGTATGTAAGTTCACTACTAGGAAAAAATTGATGCCTATTCAAATATCAGATTTATACAGAGGCAACTAAATTATGTCATGATTTTGTTCAATTATTAACCAACCTAAATACTCTTCTAATTTTGAAACCAGAAAATATGGTAGGTTTACCAATTGATATTTTTTCCCATTAGGAGTAATGGCCTCTGTAATGTTTAGTTTGCCGGAATAAAATCGTATCGCAATTGTGTGAGGTGCTAAATCCATAAATATATGTAACGATTTTAATTTTCCTGCTTTGCCCGATTTTACTTCAATTGGGATAAGTTTTCCATCAAATGGAAACAAAAAATCAACTTCTGCAGAAGATCCTTTTTTTTCTTTGACCCAAAAATGTAATTTACTTAACGAAGTGTATTGAAATGCAAGAATTTCTTGTCCGACAAGGTGTTCGATTATAGTCCCCTGAAAAATAGATGCTAGATCATCAGTGCCTAAGATCTCTTTTTGAATGCCCACAAAATAATTAATCAATCCTGTATCAAGCATCTGCAGCCGTGGTGATCTTTTTATATCCGGAAGTAAAGGAAAGGTAGCAGCAGTATTGGGATATATCAACTGTAATAATAAAGTTTTTTCCAAAGTGCGCAGTGATTCTCCCATTTCGCGCGAACGATATTCTGAACTTCCAAATCCTTCAAATTTAATACGTTTACCTGCCATTGAAAATGCGCTGCGTATTACATGGCGAATGTGTAAAATTTGAGGTTTATTTGACGCGTATTTTTCTACATCTTCTAGATACGAATTAATGAGTGAATCGTAAATGTTTTTCAGTGCAAAGAGATCTCTGTTTTTTGAATAATGATCTACAATTTCCGGCATTCCACCAATGAGCGCATAGGTTTGAAAAAGCGTAAATAATTTGTTTTGTGCAAAGGGTGCTATCGGAATTTTTTCCAATTGTTTTAATGCTTCCTGTTCACCTATTGCATCAAGAAATTCAGGAAAGGAAACCGGTCTCACCATTTTATATTCAATTCGCCCAACCGGAAAATGTATTGGTTTATCAAAAATTGTTTCCAACATACTTCCTGCTGCTATTATGGCGATCTGTGGCTCGGATTCTTTAAAATATCGGAGCATATTTAACGCTTCGGGCACTTCCTGTATCTCATCAATAAAAATAAGGGTCTTGTGTTTTTTTGAAATAAGAATGTTCTTAATAAAAAATAATGTTTGGATAAGGGTTTCTATGTTTCTAAAATCCTGAAAGGGTTCCCTGTCTTCGGGAAGTTCAAGGTTGAGATAAATGTATTGTTCAAAATTTGCGGCAAACTGATTTACTAATGTAGTTTTACCAACCTGTCGGGCTCCTCTTAAAACAAGGGGCTTTCGGTCGGACTGAACCATCCATTTCTCTAGTTCTTTTATAATTTGACGTTTGAACATGTAGCAAAGTTAGGGTAAATATTGCTAGTTTATGTAACAAAGTATAGGTAAATATGTATAATTTTTGTAACAAAGTATAGGTAATTTTAGAAAAAGCATTATTAAAACAGAGTTTATTAGGGTTTAATTCGATATTGTTATGGATACATTTCTTATTCTTGGGTGACAGTTGCGTAAAAGAGTAGCAAATGCACCCGACCATCCCCCGAAAACATTGCGCACTCCCTTATCTGCACCCGATTGTAGCGGAAAGCCCGCAGTGAGGCACGAACGAGGACTTGCAGCGAAAAGCGGGACCGAACCTTTGAAAGAACCCAAAAAGATATGCGCCCTAATTTTTTTTATCCTTTTATTAATCCGTAACTTTGCAGCGCCAAAACCATAACATTAACGGTTAAAATTTATAGCTGCTTTGCCAAAAATTACGATCGACGATATATCTATTGATGTTCCTGCGGGAACTACAATATTAGAGGCTGCAAGAATGATAGGGGTGAACGTGCCGCCTGCCATGTGCTACTACAAAAGTTTAAAGGGAAGCGGCGGAAAATGCAGGGTTTGTTTGGTAAAAGTGAGCAAAGGTTCGGAAAAAGATCCCCGTCCCATGCCAAAATTGGTGGCAAGCTGCAGAACCACGGTTATGGATGGCATGGAGGTGAAAAATGAATCTTCGCCCGAAGTAATTGAAGCGCGAAAAGGGGTTGTGGAGTTTTTACTGATCAACCACCCTCTCGATTGTCCTATTTGCGACCAGGCGGGTGAGTGTCATTTACAAGACCTAAGCTACGAACACGGAGTTGCTAAAAGCCGTTACGAATTTGAAAGAAGAACTTTCGAGGTGATAGATATTGGCGATAAAATAAAATTGCATATGAATCGCTGTATCCTTTGCTACCGTTGCACGCAGGTTGCCGATCAGCTCACCGATGAACGTGTGCATGGAATTTTGAACAGGGGGGAAGTGAGTGAAATTTCTACCTACATTCAAAAAGCAGTAGACAACGATTTTAGTGGAAATATGATTGATGTTTGTCCTGTTGGTGCCTTAACCGACAGAACATTCCGTTTTAAAAGCAGGGTTTGGTTCACAAAACCGATGTTTGCGCATCGCCATTGTGAAAAATGTTCGGGAAAAGTGACTTTGTGGTATCAGGGCGAAGAGGTTTTAAGAGTAACATCGAGAAAAGATAAATGGGGAGAAAGTGAAGAATTTATTTGTAACGAATGCCGGTTCGATAAAAAAGAAACGAAAGTTTGGGTAGTGGAAGGGCCGGCACATATTGACAGCCATTCGGTGATCTCGCAAAACCATTATGAATTGCCATACGAATTACCGGTTGTGCAGAAGAAGATTGATTAGCTAATTAGCAAATTGGCCATTCGGGTTTAATGATAATTTATTTAAAAAATGACAGTGAAGTAAAAAATAATTAATTTTTCAATTTGGAGTAGAACCCGAATAATAAAACAACTAATCAATTCACCAAAATACCCACATTTGCTAATTTGCTAATTTGCTAATTGGTTTTAATAATGGATGCAGTTTTAATTTTTAAAATCGTTTTAATTGTGGTGCTTTTTGCACTTTCGCTCACCATTGCTGCATACAGCACTTATGCCGAACGAAAGGTTGCTGCATTTATGCAGGACAGGCTGGGGCCGAACAGAGCCGGGCCTTTCGGGTTGTTGCAACCACTTGCCGACGGAGTTAAAATGTTTATGAAGGAAGAAATTCTTCCGGCAACTGCCAACAAATATTTATTTATTGCGGGTCCTGCAATTACAATGACCACTGCTTTAATGACAAGTGCGGTAATTCCCTGGGGACCTGAAATTACGATTGGTGGAGTGAAGGTGCCTTTGCAGGTTGCTGATATTAATATCGGAATATTATATGTTTTGGGTGTCGTGAGTTTGGGAGTATATGGAATTATGATTGGAGGATGGGCAAGCAATAATAAATATTCGTTATTGGGTGCAGTGCGCGCTTCGTCGCAAATGATCAGTTACGAATTGGCGATGGGAATGAGCATAATTGCTATTATTATGTCGTCGGGTTCGCTGAGTATTGGTGATATTGTGGAAGGACAAAGTGCCTGGGCCGGAATGCATTGGAATGTTTTTATTCAACCACTTGGTTTTTTAATATTTGTTATTTGCGCTTTTGCAGAATGTAACAGAACACCTTTCGATCTCCCGGAATCGGAAACGGAATTGGTTGGAGGTTATCATACGGAATACAGTTCGATGAAACTCGGGTTTTATTTATTTGCGGAGTATGTAAATATGTTTATTTCTTCTGCAATGATAGCTGCATTGTATTTTGGGGGATATAATTTTCCGGGAATGGAAATGGTGCAGAATTCGATTGGGGAAGTATGGTTTGCTTTAATATGTGTAGGGGTGTTTTTTGCCAAAATATTATTTTTCATTTTCTTTTTCATGTGGGTGCGTTGGACGATACCGCGCTTTCGTTTTGATCAGTTGATGAATTTGGGATGGAAGGTATTATTGCCATTGTCGATATTAAATGTTTTGATAACGGGAGCGGTGATATTGTTTGGGTAAGGGAAGGGTGGTTTGGGAAAAGGAAGGTTGTGTGGGGGAAGGGTGGTTTGTTTGAAGAGTGT
>CAZXBG010000089.1:0-17493 GCA_964638865.1 uncultured Chitinophagales bacterium
AAATCCATACCTATAACCACTTCCAACCTCCCAACTCCTCCCCACCATCATCATCCCGCCGGGATCATAATCCAAATCCCTGAAAACCACTGGTGAAAGATATTTCATTCTATAAAAATAACAATAATCTACAATTTCATTATTTGGTATTTCAATCTCCAATAGTTTGGCACTCCTTCCCCGAATTCCCTGTGTTGCTCACCAATATAATTGATTTTGATTTGTGTGCGTGGACGGCTATTTAAAGTTTTATTTTCAATTTCTGACTAAATACCGAAACTGTTTAGATTAATAAAGAGTATTAAAAATTAATAATGAAACAATCCGCTGCGAATTGAATTTTTTGACCTCAAACTTCTATTTCCCGACTCTGTGTCCAAAAAAATCATTTGCCAAGAAGAACAACTAATTTAAATTTCTTTTATTTGAACCCCACCCCTTTGTTTTCCCGTTTCCCCTGTCCCTTGTCCCCTACCCCTTGTCCCTTGTCCGCTATCCCTTGGCCCTTCTCACTCTTTCGCAAAAACATGAAAAAACGTAGTCCCATAATTTCTTTTCCGCAAAAAGTTAGGATGCTCATCAAAAGTATATTTTTGATTTGTTTCCAAAATAAACCATCCACCGGCATTTAATAATTGCATTTCAAAAACCTCTTCGGGTAATGCAGGAATATTTTCCAAAGGATAAGGCGGGCCGGCAAAAATGATATCAAATTTCTTTTTTGTGGAGCGTATATATTCAAAAACATCCATTCGCAGCACATTGATGTTCATATCCAGATCATCCGACATTTTTTTAATAAAATCGGTGCTGCGTTTATCCATTTCTACACTTACAATATCCTCACAACCACGCGAAGCCATTTCGTAACAAATGCTTCCGGTGCCGGAAAAAAGATCGAGAAAACTAATTTCATCCAATTCAAAATTATTGGTGAGAATATTAAATAATCCCTCTTTTGCAAAATCGGTAGTGGGCCTTGCAGGTAGGTTGGAAGGCGGATTAAAGCGACGACCCTTGAATTTTCCCGTGTTTATTCGCATAGGTCGAGGCTCATCAGACTATTATAATAATAAAATGGTTTTTCTTGTAATTCTTTTGGCAATATAATATTTTCGTTTAACGCAACAAACGAAATTGTTTTGAAAAATTTCCATAATTCACCGAATAAAAGTGAATCGGGCATAATTTCTCCCGATAATTTAAGATCACAATTTTCGCGATCGATATTATATTGGTCGGAAACTAATAATACATAATATAAAAAATCATCCTTGTTCACAAAACGAAACTGGTTCATGAATTTGAATTCCTTTTTTTCAAAATATAAAACATGTATCACTCCCGGTTTAATATCCAGAATTAATTGTTGGTCAAAAAAATCATCCTTATTGCGCACCGCATTTTCCAAAATAGAAGTCCCGATATGAATTATTTTAGGATTCGGAAAAACCTCATCAATATAATTTAATTCTTCAGAGCTAATAGAAAATACATTTTTAATAAAGAGTTTATTGATATTATTCACCAAAACTTTGTCGTCCTTTTCAAGTGTTGCCGTTAATTCCAGATAATTGCGTTTTTTATCCTCCTCATAAATAACTCTTGGAATTAAGGTAAAAGGATTGCCACACACACAAACCTTCACTTCATGAAAGGGAACTTGCAATACATCCTCACTGGTGACCGAAATTTTCAGTTTATTGAGCATTTCTGTCGGAGAGGCTGCATTCAATTGTACGGTTTTAAGCAACATCAAATTGCCGCTGCGTTTTTCATAAATGGCATAGGAATATTGCTGTTCTTCCAACTGAAACAGCAGCGAACAATGTTTAGTAAAGTCTTTGTTAAAATCTTTGTCTATGTAATTATACATTTGGGGCGTAAAAATAGCTGTTTTTTTCAAGTGACCTCTAAATCAGTCATGTCGTTGTAACTTTGCAGCCTAAAATACCGTATTTTATGTTTATTCGTCCGAGAAGATTGCGCAAAACGGAAATTTTGCGCGAAATGGTGGCTGAGACCCGACTTCACAAAAATATGTTCATCTACCCGCTTTTTGTTATGAAAGGGCAGAACTTAAAACATGAAATTGGCGCAATGCCCGGTGTTTATCACTTTTCTGCAGATACTTTAAGCAAAGAAATTGAATCCTGCCTCAAAGTTGGCATTAACAAATTTTTGCTTTTCGGAGTTGGGGAGAATAAGGATGCCGAAGCTACTTCCTCTTTCGATTTTACAAATGCCGTTGCCAATGCTGTGCGCACTATGCGTGCCGATTTTGGCAATGATGTGATGATTACCACCGATGTTTGTATGTGCGCTTATACCGATCACGGGCATTGCGGGATCATTCACGGGCACGAAATTGTAAATGATGAAAGTGTGGAAGTGCTGGCAAAAATGGCATTGATGCACGCAGAAGCCGGAGCCGATATTGTTGCACCAAGCGATATGATGGACGGGCGAGTTGGTGCAATTCGTCAAAAACTCGATGAAGGCGGCTTTTCCAATACTGCAATTATGAGTTATTCGGTAAAATACGCCTCCGGATATTACGGACCTTTCCGGGAAGCCGCTGATTCGGCACCATCTTTTGGCGACAGAAAAACGTATCAGATGGATTTCAGAAATCCGAGAGAATCACTCAAAGAAGCTTTATTGGACGCTGATGAAGGTGCGGATATACTTATGGTAAAACCTGCACTGGCATATTTGGATGTTATTAAAATGGTGAAAGAAAATACGCTACTCCCACTCGCCTGTTACAATGTTTCGGGAGAATATTCTATGGTTAAAGCAGCTTCCCTAAAAGGTTGGATAGATGAACAAAGGATTGTTATGGAAAATATGCATGCTTTTGCAAGAGCCGGGGCGGATATTATTATTACCTATCACGCGAAGGATATTTTGGAGAAGGGTTGGTTGTAAACGGAAGTTCAGATCAAATTTTTTGGACTCGGATTGAAGAGAATATACGAATGTGAAGGATGATCTGAAATCATTTCCGGGGATATTTATTTTGGCACTGCTAAATACAAATAATATTAAAGCTATTTACGTTTACAGGCAGACAGTTGAGGAGGCAATTGTTGTGAAGTTAGCGCTATGCCAACCGTATTCAAATAGGTGTTTACGCTGAATAAAATAGAATTTTAATCATGAGCGCAAGATTAATTGGTTTATTTTTTATTTTTACGATGAATTCTCTAGCTTCAATATATGGCCAGGATATTCCTTATAGTCTGATAGCAAATAAAATTAATGAATGCTCAAATAAAGATACTATTGTATTTAAAATAGATAATGTCAACCTGAATAATAAATATTACGAGGCATTTTATTATAATAGCAACCATCAATTATTAACATTCAAAAAAATGACCAATTCAGATACTGCCTTTTTTCAAAGGCAGTATCAATATGATCAGTGTGCAAATTTAACTGGTGAGTCACTTATTGATATACCAACAAATAAAATTAACTATTATACCTACTTCAATGAATATAAATTCGGAAAATTAAAATTAACGAAAGTGATACAAACAAATGTGATAATGAAATATAAATATAATATTTCCGGCAAATTAAAACAAATTTACATAAATACACAAAATGACAGCATGGAGTTTATATTTGGTTATCCTCAACAATTTGAGTATGATTTTGAATATGACACGAAAAAAATATATTCCTATAAAAAGGCGAAATTGGTAAAAGTCGAAATAAACAAATTTCATCCTCAATTTACAGAAACATCAACTATAAAATACAGATATAATTCACAAGGTAATCTAATTGAGGAGCAAAATATAGAAGATGATTATTTACTTAAGGATATCATTTATAACTATGATGAACATCAAAGGCCCATAAATATAACAATAGGGTATATTATAATGAACCTAACTTATATTTCAATACATGATGCAACGCCAGATAAAATGCATATTTTTCGGAATAATAAATTATCTGATGAAGTCACTATAAAAGCATTTTAAATATTAATGACCGAGAATTTATTTAATATTAGTAAAAAAACCTCGCTTAAAGGATAAAAAAGTTGAATTGTGATTAGATAGGTTTTATATTACCAATAATAATAGCATGTTTAATTCAGTTTGTGATTTGCAAATAGATACGGAAACTGAACTACAACTCTTGAAATTATTCGGGTTACATCTTGTTGAAAATGGAGATGTTGCATCTGATCCGGCACTTTGCTACTTCTGCTACTTTTACACTTTTATCACAAATAGAAGCTAATTATTCTAGCTTAAACCGTTATTTCACACAATATTCTTCTAACCATTACCTCTAACACTCAACTTTGCACCATCTTTACGCCTGAATATTTTTAACGATCGTAGATTTTAATCATTGCAAATAACCCTAACTTACAAACAAATTATCATGTTGAGCCTGCCGCTTATGATAAGCAGTTTGTTCAATAATCTGATCAGTTTGATAGGAGTGGCTTTTATGGGAAGAGTTGGGGAAACGGAGCTTGCGGCAGCCGGAGTTGCGGCCTTGATCTATATCACCTTAACAATGATTCCATACGGCTTATCCGTTGGTTTTCAGATCATTATAGCACGTAGAGCTGGGGAAAACAACCCGGAATCCATAGGGCGGATTTTTAATAATAATCTCATTTTTTTGATGGGAGTTGCCGTTTTACTTTATCTTTTTCTGGAGTTTCTCGTTCCAATTATTCTAAAACCCATGTTCAGTTCGCAAGAGGTTTATGAAGCGGGTATGACCTATCTTCATTATCGAAATTTTGAGATCTTTTTTGCAGTTTTTGCATTCACCATTTTAGGATTTTACACCAGCATTGGCAATAATCAGATCATAACGTACAGCGCAATACTAATGCTCGTGGTGAATGTGTTTTTTAATTACAATCTCGTTTTTGGAAAAATGGGATTTCCGGAAATGGGGATTGCAGGAGCAGGTTTAGCATCTTTGATATCCTCCACAGCAGCTTGCGGATTAAATTTTTTCTATCTCCTATTCTCCAAATTCAGAAAACAATTCGGGTTGTTCAAATTCACCAAATTTGATTGGCAATTAGTAAAAGCAGGGCTAAACCTATCAGGACCTGTTGTTTTACAACACATACTTTCCACCGGAACCTGGGTAATCTTTTTTCTTATGATCGAAAAAATGGGACCGGCATCACTTGCCGCCTCCAATGTGGCAAAAGAAGTGTACATGGTTTTGGGAATTACAACCTGGGGAATTGCGAATGCTACAAATAGTTTGATCAGCAACCTTATCGGTCAGGGTCGGCAAGACGAAATATTTGTTTTGTTGAGGAAGGTAATAATAGTTGCACTAGGGTTTTCATTTCTGTTCTTCTTATTTATTATGATCTATCCCCAGGGATTTATAAAGATCTTTACAAATGATGTTACCATCATTCAACTTGCAACTAATCCCGTTAGGATAGTAGGGGTATGTTTGATCATTATGTCTGTATCCAGTATACTCTTCAGAGCAGTAACCGGCACTGGTGCTACCAGATATTCGCTTTTGCTTGTTTTCATAACGCTGATCGTATATATGGTCTATGTTATTATTCTGATAAAAGTGCTGCATGTAAATCTCACAGTTGCCTGGACCAGCGAAATAGTATATTGGCTCGTTTTAGCCTGGTTGTGTTGGAAATATCTAAAGAGCGGTCGCTGGAAAGAATACAAAGTTTGACCGCGGATTTTAAAGTATTTGACAGAGGACACGCATATTTTTATTGGTAGTGCTATTATAGATTTTATTGTTTAAATTTGGTTTTTGAATTGTATTTATTTAATCTTTAGGATATGAAAAAAATAATTTTATTGGTTTTTATCGCCGGCAAAATTGCTGTCGCGCAGTCGGTTATGGAATACCCGGTAGCTGTTCCCATTACATACCTTGGTCTGTCAAAAAAAATGACAGATATTCCGCATCCCGGAAATAATGAAAAGGATGCCTATGTAAAGATCAAACAACATGAAGATGAGGAACGGAATATGGAAAATATCCCGGCAAATAAAAATATCAGGATCACCGACGATGCATTACAAACAACTTTTTTAAAAACTGAAGTTACCGGGTTAACCGTTTTAGATAATTATGAAGGATTAAAATCAAATTATCTGCGGTCGGATAATAATATTGCCGTAGGTCCTGATCATGTGGTGCAAATAATTAATTCCAATTATTTATTTTCCTATTTAAGAGTATGGAATAAAAGCGGAGAAATTTTAATTAATAAAATTTCTTTTTTAGAAATATCCGGTTTTTTCGATTATGGAGATCCAAATATTATTTACGATGAACAGGCTGACAGATGGGTTATCTCTTTTCTATTTTCCGGTACAGATAATAAATTACGTATAGCAGCTTCACAAACATCAGACCCAACCGGTGCATGGTACATGTATGTATTTGACACGCCTGCCGGATTTCCCGACTATGAAAAGTTAGCCGTGTGGGGAGATTCCTATATTATAACCATAGCTGCAAATAAACCAGCAAAACCAGCAGTGTATGTTTTAAACAGAGCAGAAATTTTATCGGGAGTACTCTCCTCTCCTGTTCTTATGTTTCAACCACAAAGAGTGATACATTGGAAATGGCAGGGACTTGCTCCTATAAATGTAACAGGAAGTGCAGGAGTGCCGGAAGATGAACCGGCAATTATTGCAAGGGTTGTTGATGATGCATGGTTCGGCGCAATTCCTGAAACCGATCAAATGGAATTATTCGAATTAAATATAAATTGGGATGCTCCTTTAAGTTCCAATATGACCGGTCCATTAGATTTGCCAATTGATAATTACAACAGCGACCTCTGCGGATTTGAAGCATTATCATGTTTGCCGCAGCAAGGTTCAGAAACAGAATTATGGCCATTGAGTAATTTTATAACGGATAAATCGAAATACATGAATTTCGGTACGCACCAATCGATTGTTGCCACACATGTTTGTAATGCAGATGGTGAAGGAACAGCCGGTATTCGTTGGTACGAATTGAGAAAATATCCTGCCGGTGAATGGTATATTTATCAGCAAGGCACTTACGCACCTGATGATAATCACAGATTTATTTCCAGTATTGCTATTAATGCTGAAGGTAGTATTGCTTTGGGATATAATATTACAGGGGAAACTTTATTTCCCGGAATGCGTGTAGTTGGTCGCGCTGCTTGCGATCCATTAAATCTGATGACCACTTCTGAAGCAATTTTTAAAGAGGGAACTTCCCCAAATCAGAAATTGGATTATGGTGATTATAACGGAATTGTTACCGATCCTGTGGATGGTTCATTCTGGTTTACGGCACAATACAATAAATCACCAAAATGGTCGACTAATATGGTGCATTTTACTATTGATGGATGCCCGGAAGAATTTATTGAAAAAGAAAAACCCGAGCTTGCATCAGTTAAATCCATAACTAATATTCAATTATCACCAATTCCTGCAGGAAATCAAATATTATTAACTTTTGTTTCAAATAATGAGGAACTAACCACGATAGAAATTTTTAATTTAAGTGGTGAATTAATGTTTACACAAAATATTATTGCAGAAAAAGGATTTAATTCGCTCCAAATTGATACGAAACAACTTCCAAATGCGAATTATTTTTTAAATGTCAGATGTAATATTGAAAAAAGTGTGAAAACATTTTCTATTTTGAGATGATTAAATATTTATTAAAGAAAAACCTATAATGGTTTATTATTTTCCAAATAAATCAATCCCCGGAAAAAAAATATTTGTTTATTCCATAAGTTTTATTACTTTAGTGAATATTTAGGCAAATAATTATTTCATGTTTACACGACAACCATGGATATTATAAATCAATTTGAGGGTGAAACTATTGAGGAAGACGAAGGTATTTGGGTGGTTACACTTGAAAAACCGCTTCTTGTTGAACTTTCTGTTGCACAACAGATCAGTATGTTCTACGAATATGGGGTATTAAAAGGCTGTAATCAAACCATGTGCGAAATGTATGGCTTTTCGGAACCAGAACATTTAATTGGAACCCGATTAGGTGATCTGCTGCCTGCAACACAAGCTAATCTTGAGTTTTTGGAGGCATTTATCAGAAGTAATTACGACCTTAAAGATGCAGAATCTAAAGAAACAGACAAAGATGGAAAATCTGTTTATTTTCTCAATTCCATGAAAGGAATTGTAAAAGACGGTATTCTAATAGCTGCAAAAGGAAGACAAAAATTGCTGAAAAAATAATTGTTGTATTAAACATTAAACAAAATTTACTTTTTTAAGTCAAACGATAATGAGGTATTGTTTATTTATTTTTTCCCTTTCTGCATTTCTCTCCCTTTCGCTTTTTTCTCAATCCACCAATATTTCGGAGGGCAATATTTTTGATGGTGAACCATTTATGCTTGTTAACCCGCAGAATCAACAACATATTATTATCGTCTGGATGGGATTTGACGGATTTGATTTGATCAAAATAAAAGAACGCGTGAGTTTTAACGGTGGAAATACCTGGAGTGAAATTATAGAAATTCCACACATAACATCAGGATTTACCTCTGCAGACCCTTCTATGGAATTTGACAGCGACGGAAATGTATATTTATGTTTTATCGATTATAATCCTGCCGGAACTGCCGGAGCGGTGTTAGTTTATAAATCATCAGATGGCGGACTAACATGGAACGCAGCCACTGAAGTTATTGATGCATTCGCTGATGGCTTCGAAATACCGATCGATCGTCCATGGATCACAATTGACAGGTCAGGTGGCTCCAATGATGGCAATATTTATATCACCACAAAACCAGCACCCTGGATTCCTTTTCCAAACAGAAATTATTTTATTTCCTCTACCAACAATGGAGTGAGTTATAATGATTGGCGATATATTGATACGATTGGATGGAGAATTGGAAGTTTTATTCAGGCTCCAATGGCAACTCCGGCAGTTTCCGCCGTTGGTATTTTTCACACGATATATCCAGCATGGGAATTCACAGAAAATATTCTTCCCCGATTTATTTTAGCATCCAGCGAAAATGCCGGTGGAACATTTACCTACCGTGAAATAATTGAGTCGGGAGGTGACGAATTAATTACGGATACCAGTGCTAAGGTTGGATATTTATTAAAATGTAATCCCACAGATCCAAATCACCTCGCCTTCTTTACCATTTTACAAACTGCCGGCGATGCTGATATTTATTTATTCGAAACTTTTAATGCAGGAAATACCTGGAATGAACAGGTTCGTGTTAATGATGATCCAATTAATACCGGAAAAATGCAGGACCTTGTTTGGGCGAATTTTGATCTCGATGGCGACCTATTGGTAAGTTGGCGCGACCGAAGAAATGCTGCTGACACCGGTTTTAGTGTATCATCAGAAATTTATGGTGTTATCAGATGGAAAGACTCTCTTGAATTTTCCGATAATTTTAAAATATCGAATACGCTTGTAGAATTTGATGATGTTCTACTCGGAAGCGGGAACGACTTTATGTGCAATGCTATGATAAATGATACTATTTATGCTGTCTGGGGTGATACGCGCGATGGATTTTTAAATGTATGGTTCAACAAAATTTCTGCCAACACCTTAAGTGGAACTGGAATTCAAAATATCACCAGTGAATCAAAAGAATTAATTACGATCTATCCAAATCCCTCCTCAAATTTTGTTACAATAGATTGCAAGAATATGTTTAAATTGTTTATTTATGATATATTGGGAAATTGCCTTTTAACAATGCCTCAGATAAAAAATGATTTGGTTTATATAGATATATCAAAATTTCCAATTGGTATATATACCGTTAAAATAATTACCAATTCACAAAAAGAATTCAGCAGACGATTTACTAAAAATTAAGGCCTTAGTAATACATTCAACTATGAAGTATCTTATTTTCTTGTTGATTATTCTTGGTTCGAATAGTTTTGGACAATCAAATGAAACTTGCCTAAAACTTAAAAATTACTGCCAGAATTCACAGCAAATATAATTTTTATAAAATGAGTAGTGTTTTTGCGGGGAGAGGAACTTAACAATTTTCATAGAGCTCTTCTTGCCACACTTTCAAAATTCAAAGCATAAAAAAAGGGAGACGGTTCATATCTCCCTTCCTGATAAATAAAATGACCGGTTACAGTTTCAAATCATCATCTATATGTGTGTTATCATGATGACCGTGGTGTTGATCATTTTTAATTTCATTATCTAATTTAAGATCATCTTCGTTGATTTGATCAATAGTATGGTTTTCTTCTACATTATCCACGGAAGTCTCTCTGTGATTTTCGGAGTGATTTTCAGAAAATGCCATGTGGTTATTTTCTCTGTCTATATCAGAACCTGATTGTTCATCGTATTTATGTGCAAAGGCGTCAAAATCAAAATCAGGCATTAAACCTTTTATATGATCAACTACAAGAGTCATTTCCTCAAGAAATTTATTAAAATCCTCCTTATAGATAAAAAGTTTATGTCGCTCATACCCATTTCCATCAAAACGTTTTTTGCTTTCCGTAATGGTAAGGTAATAATCGTTCGCTTTTGTTGTTCTAACATCAAAAAAATACGTTCTGCGTCTTCCCGCGCGTATTTTTCTTGAAAATACACTGTCGTTTCGCTGGCTGTTTTCGTTCTCCACTGTGTTCGGTTTTGGTTTTTTTAGTGTTGGGTTATTTCAAATATTCCGAAATATATAAAGATTTTGAAAATTCAAGTGTAAAAAACCTTTTTTTTATTTTATAAATCATTTTCCTCCAGACGTTGAGATTCGTAGATGGTGTAATAAATCCCTCTTTTTTCTAATAGCGATTCATGGGTTCCACGCTCTGCAATGCGGTGGTCGTCTAACACCAAAATTTGGTCAAACTCAAGCAGAGAGAAGATCCTGTGCGTTATTATAATTGCAGTTTTTGCCTCCAGATAGGTTATCAAATTACCCAAAATGGTTTTTTCAGTATTGCTGTCAACAGCACTTAAACTGTCATCCATCAAAATAACCGGAGAATTCTTCAAAAATGCCCTTGCAATAGAAACCCGCTGTTTTTGGCCTCCGCTCAGAGTTACCCCTCGCTCCCCTACCATTGTATTAAATCCGTCTTTAAAATATTCTATCTCTTCCCTTATAGAAGCAAAAGCGGCAAAAGTCTTAACTTCCTCTTCGGTAGCATTGCTATTCGAAAAGGCAATATTATTCCGTATCGTATCAGAAAACAGAAAAACATCCTGCGGAACAACACTCATTCCCCTTCTCAGATCCTCAAGATTATAATTTTTGATAGGAACATCATCAATATAAATAATTCCCGAATCAGGATCATAAAGCCGAAATAAAAGGTCGCAAATGGTACTTTTCCCGGCACCTGTTTTTCCTACAATTGCAACTTTTTCACCCGGTTCTACAGTAAAGGAAATATTTTTTAACGCAGTTACACCTGTATCAGGGTAGGTAAATGTAACATCCTCAAACCTTATTTTACCTTTTATACTCCTAACCGGCTTATCGGAGGAGACAATATCAGGCGTTATCAGCAAAAATTCGTTTATCCGTTTTTGCGACGCAGCAGCTCTTTGCACGATAGAAACCACCCATCCCAGAGAAGTTACCGGCCAGGTTAACATATTTATATAAAAAAGGAACTCAGCAAGGTCACCCGGACTGATTGTATCATTCATAACCTGAACTCCCCCGGCAAAAATGGTAATAAGCACACTCATTCCGATGAGTAAAACCATTAATGGCTGAAAAAAAGCGTCGACTCTCGACAAACTGAGTGAAAGATTCTTATATTTTTCACAATTTTCTTCAAAATAAATGCCTTCCTTTTCCTCTTGCGCATAAGCCTGAATAACCCGAATTCCGGAAAAGGATTCCTGAGCAATACTTGTGAGATTAGAAAGCTGAGCTTGTATCAATTCACTTTTTTTGTTGATGATACTATTCACAAAATAAATGGAGACGGACAAAACCGGTAATGGGAGCAATACATAAAGAGCGAGTGAGGGGCTAATTTGCACCATCATCCAGATAGCCAATACTGAGTTAAAAACAAGATTGATAAAGTACATTACTGCGGGGCCAACATATTGTCGCACCCGCCCAACATCTTCTGCAACCCGGCTCATGAGGTCGCCGGTATTGTTTCTTTTGAAAAAGGCCGGAGTTAAGATCTCATATTTTGCAAATAATTCATTTTTTTGGTCGAATTCGATATGCCTGCTCATAATAATAAGGGTCTGGCGCATAATGAACATACAGATGCCACGCAAAAGAGTAAAAGCCACGAAAAGAGCGGCAAAAATCAATAAAGCGTTAAACACTCCTGAAGGAACTCCGGTTTCGCTTTGGAAAGCATCCATATTTTTTTCCACTAGGTCGATCATATCTCCAATATAATGCGGAGCAAAAACCTGAAAAACATTCGAGAGCGCAACAAATAGGGTTCCGGTAAAGAATAGCCATTTATATTTTAAAAAATAAAAATTCAGCGATTTCAGATGTTGCATACGAATGCAAAGCTATAAAACCATTCAAAAGTTTCTTCTCTGTTTAAGTTCTTCTATCTTTGTGCCTCCAAAAATAAATGTTCATTTATGTCTAATACTTCTCTGCAGCTTGCCAATGGTGAAATTTTTTCAACTATGTTGGAAATGGAACATGAACAGATGGTTTTCTGCACCGACAAAAAGAGTGGTTTAAAAGCCATTATTGCAATACATAATACCACCCTCGGACCGGCACTTGGCGGCACCCGATTCTGGAATTATTCCAATGAAAATGAAGCTATAATTGATGTTTTGCGTTTATCGCGGGGCATGACCTATAAAGCTGCTATTAGTGGATTGAATCTTGGGGGAGGAAAAGCCGTAATAATTGGAGATTCTAAAACCGTGACCAATCGCGAACCTCTTTTTCGCCGTTATGGCCGATTTGTGGAGTCGCTCAACGGAAAATATATCACGGCGGAGGATGTAGGAACATCTACCGGAGATATGGAATTTATTGCCATGGAAACAAATCACGTTGCCGGAAAACCCGAAGAAATGGGTGGCGGTGGCGATCCATCCCCTGTTACTGCTTATGGAGTATTTTTAGGATTAAAAGCCGCAGTTAAATTTTCAACAGGTAGCGATAATCTTAAAGGAAAAAAAGTATTGGTTCAGGGGGTTGGCAATGTTGGATTTCATTTGGTGGAAAGATTATTGAAAGAAGAAGCTGTAGTGATGATCTCCGATATTAGTGAAGACAGAATTAATAAGATTACCTCTAAATACAAGGTGGAAGTTATCGACAAAGATGCCATTTACGATACCGCTATGGACATTTATGCTCCCTGTGCTTTAGGTGCTACCATAAATGATGAAACGATACAAAAATTAAAATGCAGTGTAATTGCCGGTGCTGCAAACAATCAGCTAAAGGAGGAAAAAAAACACGGGAGAGAATTAATTGATCGTGGCATATTATATGCACCTGATTATTTAATTAATGCGGGCGGATTAATAAATTGTTATTCTGAACTGGAAGGATATAATCGTGAACGGGCATTACAAAAAACGGAGATTATTTATACTCGTGCACTCGAAATTTTTGAAATTGCAAGAAAAGAAAATATAACAACACAAGCTGCTGCCAACAGAATTGCAGAAGAAAGACTAGCAGCTATTGCACATATGAATTCCAGATTATAATTAAAAAATAAGTGATACAGGATAGAAATTTAATGATTGAACCTGTAATTTACTATTTTAAAATATTTTTATTTACTATATTCTAACTATCGTTACTTGAAATGCTGAGCAGAAGAGGATTAAGAATTAAGGCAATGCAGACTTTGTATATTGTTTCGAGTACCGACAATATGGATGTCAGATCAGCACTAAAACAGTTGAATTACAGTATAAATAACTCCCATTTGGCGTATTTATACGGTTTACATTTTATTACAGAACTTGCTCATCAGGTAGATCTGGAGGCACATATTAAAAAGAATAAATATTTGCCTTCAGAGTTGGATTTGAACTTTCCAGTTAAATTTTTCAGAAATCATTTAATAAATACCCTTTGGGAAAACCAGTATTTCCAAAGTAAACTTAAAAAAGAAAAATTATTTGATTGGGTGGATGAAGAGATCGTGAAAATGATCTACAATCAGATGAAGGAATTCAAACCCTACGAAAAATATGCCGCAGAAATAAGCGATGAAACCGGCGATAAAAAAATTGTGCAGGAAATTTTCGAGAATTTTTTACTGAAAAACGAATATTTTGATGAGCACATGGAAAACGTAGTTGGCACCTGGGCGGATGATGAATTTATTGTAAAGGGTTTGATGGAAGAATTTTTCCGCGCCAAATATATTTCAACACAAAATGAAAAGCTACTTTTTGATTTTCATATCAGCGACGAAGAACAGCGGTTTGCTGATACGCTTGTTGGAAAAACCATGGAGGAAGACTCCTACTTTGATGAATTGATCAAATCGAAATTGCAAAATTGGGAACTTGACCGCGTTTCGCTTATCGACCGAATACTTATGAAAATGGCCATTACAGAATTTTTGTTCATCCCAACCATCCCAATTAAAGTAACAATTAACGAATATCTTGATATTTCTAAGTTATACAGCACCCCCAAAAGCCGCGAATTTATTAACGGTATATTGGACAAACTTATGAATGAAATGAAATCTACAGGTCAGATTATCAAAACGGGCCGTGGCTTAATCGAATAACCCTTACATTTGTACTATGAGATCAAAGTTTAATAATTTCGTTCTTTTCCTTGCTTTATGCGGAGCAGGAACACTGATTTCCTGCAAAGACAAACCTACAACTATAGATACTACCGCTCAATCTGCTGACGAGAAAAAACTTTCTACCGATGTTGTAGAAAATTTGACTGCCATTACATTTGAGCGCGATCTGCACGATTTTAGTGAAATGATACAAGATGAAGTTGTAAATACTGAATTTAAATTTACCAATACCGGCAAATACGATCTGGTTATTTCAAGTGCACGAGGTACTTGCGGTTGCACCAAACCGGAATGGCCTACAGAACCTATTGCACCCGGAGAATCAGGCATAATAAAGGTGGGATTCGACAGCAAAAATAAAAGTGGTCCTTTTAATAAAACAGTAACCGTAACGGCAAATACAAACCCTGCAGAAAGCAGACTAATTATTAAGGGATTGGTAATTGTTCCAAAAGAAAAATAAACTTAAATAACCAAAAACAAATGAATATGATTGATAAATTAGTAATTCTAATGCCAACAAGTGGTGCCGAATCGTCGGGATCTTCCAGTTTTATGAGTATTGCCTTTTTTGTCTTGTTTTTTCTGATCCTCTATTTCTTTATGATCCGCCCACAATCAAAAAAAGCAAAAGAACAAAAATCATTTTTAACTGAAATTAAAGTTGGCGATAAGATTGTTACCATAGGTGGCGTACATGGTAAAATTTTAAAGGTTGATGAGGATACTTATCTTATTGAAGTAGATACAAACACAAAAGTGCGCATCGAAAAATCTGTTATCTCCTTAGATTTTACAAAAGCAGTAGCAGCACGCAAACAACAATCCTAATCAACTACAATTAATTTAATTGACATTTACTGATTCCTATTCTCGTTCAGTAAAACCAAAACCGGGCAGAAATATCATTCGTGTTATTTTTTGCCTGGTTCTTGCTGTTATGTTGTGGTTATTAAATGTATTATCTGAACCGCAGGAAGATACTATTGCGGTACAGCTAAGTTATAAAATTGCAGACAACCAGGTAAACACAGTTAAATTACCCGAAGAAGCAAGTATTCTTGTGCGCACAAGTGGTTGGAATCTATTAAAAGAGTATTTTTTTAATCGGTCGTTGTCACTTGATCTCATTAATTATACCGAAAAGGAGCTCTTACTCAGCAATAATAATATTCCTATTTTCAGCGAAGGTTTGCCCGGGGTATATCAAATATTGCATATTTCTCCGGATACCCTGAATATGCAGTTTGATAAATTGATCACAAAAAATATCCCCGTTGTAATTACGACTGCAGCAACAAAAAAAAATTCTTTCGGGTTAGATTCCATATTTATTAATCCTGATTCCATTACTATTTCAGGTGCAGAATCGCTGATTGGAAATTTGAAATTCTGGCCAACAGAACCCATTGAAATTTCACCTGATGATACTTTATATCAGGGTTCAGTTGCATTGGAATATCCCGAACAGAATAATATTAAACTGTCGGCAATTGTGGTATCCTACCAAATAATTATTTCTCCCTATGTAATGCATTCCTTTACAACGCTTATCCCAATTCCCGGTACACAAGATACAAAAGCTGTGGTAGTTAACTATACTACAATTAAAAAAGAGACAACTACATCCAATGAGAAGGGGTTTCAATTTATCACACGCTACGATTCAGGTAACAATAGATTTAACATTATTAATGTGAAATATCCGGAAGGTGCACAAAATATAACCACTGTTCCGGCGTTCCTATATAGTATAAAACAAAAATGATAAAAGCAGGAATTACCGGAGGAATAGGCAGCGGCAAAACCACTGTATGCAAAATATTTGAAGTTTTGGGAGTTCCGGTTTATTATGCAGATGATCGGGCAAAGGAATTAATAACTACGGATAAAACGCTCATTAAAAAAATAAAAAAATTATTGGGGGAAGATGTTTACGATTCAGAAAATAACATCAATAAAAAAAGAATTTCTGCTATTGTGTTTAATTTTCCTGAGGTATTGAAACAATACAACGCGATTGTACATCCTGCAGTTTTTGAAGATGCCGAGAAATGGATGCGGCGTCATCAACAATTTGACTATATTTTAGAGGAAGCTGCTTTATTGTTTGAAACAGGCACTTACAAAAAGTTAGATACTATTATTTGTGTAACAGCCCCACTCGAAATTCGCATCGATCGTATTAAAAAACGCGATGGTTTAACAGAGGAAGAAATTTTAGCGCGTATCTCCAGTCAAATGCCCGAAGAAGAAAAAATTGCTCTCAGCAATTATGTTATTTACAACGATGGCGCAACTCCACTGATCAGACAGGTTTTAAGAATACATGAAAAACTTACCGAGAAGGGAAATAAATAAATCTGATTCTTTACATCTTCACTTCTAAAAAATTCTACTACGGCTGTCCAAATTACAGGAAGTTTATATTCAATGTAAGCGTTTGATTCCATCAGCATCGTAATCTTTTGGGCTAAAGCCCGGTGTAGGGTAACGTTTTGTCCCACCGGCTAAAGCCGGAGGTTATTATTACAACTGATTTAATCTCACATGATAAACCCATAAGCTATTTTTTTAATCAATTAATTTATTTTACAGGGATATTACTTATTATTAAGATTTATCAGTTTAAATTTTTCAACAATAAATAAAATAACCCACCAGCTTTAGCCGGTGGGTTTCCTACATAAAAATAAAAAATAACCCC